>NZ_MIBT01000001.1:0-4133 GCF_001829605.1 Sulfuricurvum sp. RIFCSPLOWO2_12_FULL_43_24
AAATCGTGATGCCATGGAACATGCCGAAATCAAAAAATCTGGATGAAATCAAAAAATTGATTAAATCTTCATCCACCGTGAAATTTTAGGAGCTGATTATGGAAAAACTAAAATACGCCCTCTATACTGGATGTACGGCGCGTGAAAGTACGCCCGAGCTTCTAAAATCAACCATGGCAATTGCCGATAAACTCGGGATTGAGCTTGTGTTGTTAGACGAAGCTTCATGTTGCGGTGCATCACACCTTCAAGATTACGATGATTTCCTCTCATTGGTTTTGAATGCCCGTAATATCTGTTACGCTGAAAAACTCGGACTTACCATGGTCACCATCTGTAATACGTGTCAGCTTAATACGGCGATGACCAAGCACCGACTTGACACAAACCCTGAACTTAAAGCCAAAGTCAATGCGAAATTGGCCGAAGTGGGATTGGAGTACAAAGGGACTTCAGAAGTAACTCACTTCCTTTATGCCATCATCCAAGATTACGGTTTGGAAAAATTGGCTGCACGTGTCCAAGTACCTCTTAGCCAGTTTAATATCGCGCCATTCTACGGATGCCATAATATCCGCCCATCTGAGCTTCAAAACCTCAGTAACGGCGGTGAAAATCCGTATACTCCAACCTCTTTGGATGATTTGATCATCGCGTGCGGCGGTGTGAATGTCGATTATGAAGAGAAAAATAAATGCTGCGGTTTCCATGCTGAGCTTCAATCACCGCGCACAGCAGCAATCCTAACAGGAAATGCGATTGCCGGTGCCATGGATGCAAATGCAGACTGGATGGTTACTCCGTGTCCCTTGTGTCACCTTAAACTCGATGTACAGAATCATGGAGCTTCAAAAGCCCTTGGACGCGATGTCCATCTTCCGGTACTTCATATGCCGCAGATGGTTGGTCTCGCACTCGGATGTACTCCAACGGAACTCGGACTTAACCACCACGTTACCAAAGTCGACTTCGTCTAATCTTTCTTCTCCCCGCATCGGGGAACACTATTCATTCCAGATTCTTACCTGATTTTTTCCCCGTTTTTTAGCATCATAAAGAGCCTTATCTGCTTGACAAAGCAACTCATCGATATTTGAAACATCTTTCTGCGATGCTATGCCAATGCTTATTGTCATGCGTAGATCACTTTTTTCACGTAACAACCGGCTCTCTTCGACAGCACGACGAATTATTTCACTTCGCTCATATGCTTGAGAGAGTGGCAGGGGAAACATGATGGCAAATTCTTCCCCCCCTATCCTGCCAAAGGGTTCACTATCACGAATGTGTAATTTAATTGTTTGGGTAATCAGTTTCAATGTGCTATCACCGATAGCATGGCCGTAAGTATCGTTAATGGCTTTAAAATCATCAATATCAATCATTACCATAGAGTATGCTTGAT
This sequence comes from Sulfuricurvum sp. RIFCSPLOWO2_12_FULL_43_24, assembly GCF_001829605.1. Taxonomy (NCBI): domain Bacteria; kingdom Pseudomonadati; phylum Campylobacterota; class Epsilonproteobacteria; order Campylobacterales; family Sulfurimonadaceae; genus Sulfuricurvum; species Sulfuricurvum sp. RIFCSPLOWO2_12_FULL_43_24. Next base: position 1,406 of record NZ_MIBT01000001.1, read on the forward strand.
ATTTTCCCTCCAAATTCCCCACTTGATACAAAAACTCACGCCGATTTAAAATACCGGTTAGCTGATCGGTTTGGGCAAGAGATTTAACCTCTTCTAACGTTTTAGAGAGTATCTGAGAATGATACGTTGAAACTATCTCATAAAAAAGCGCAATCAAAAAAGTAGCCATAAGTGCCAAGAATTGCATAAAAAACTCTATGTGAGACGTATGAAAGTACCAATGATAAAGCCATAATGCCATCAAATACGAAAAAGCGTACAATGTTCCTAAACGGGCCCCTAAAAAAAGGAGCCCTCCGATAACAGCAGGAAAAAATCCATAAATAGTAATGGATTTTATTTCTGTTTCAAATAATATAGTGATTTGCGAGAGATAAACATTAATCGCAAAAATGACCGTTGCCGAGTAAAATGAGAGAATTTGCAGACGTAAATACATAAAATTCATCAAAATCATGACAATGCTCAAGAACATCATCACAATGATAAATGTATTTTGAGGAGAAATGATCAAGACACATGAAGCGGCTAAAAAAGCCAAAATCTGACTTAAGAAAAATGCGGTCACTTTCCCTTGAGACTGGATTGTCGTATGTAAAATATCTTCTTCGGACTTAGGGCAAAAAAAGCGGTAAACACGATGCGAAAGTGTACTTAAAGATGATATCGATTTATCGATCATCGTCCGCTCCTTTTCCTGCAATAACAATCCAAAGACTTCTAGAATGTCACACTCAGGATTAAAAGATTATTAAGATTTCTCTATATATATCTATATCGACATTTTTGTTTATTAAATAATTTTTTTTTAATTTATTGCTTTGGTCGAAACGCTTTTATAACTTCTTCGTTGCACTCTAAATACGGCCCCTCGATCAAATCGATACAGTACGGTACGGCTGGGAACACGGCATCCAAACACTCGCGGATCGATTTAGGCTTACCCGGAAGATTGATAATCAGAGATTTACCTCGGATTCCCGCTGTCTGTCGTGATAGGATAGCGGTAGGAACGTATTTAAGGCTTACCTGACGCATCAACTCACCGAACCCCGGCATCATCTTCTCGCAGACGTTTTCGGTCGCTTCAGGGGTCACGTCACGTTTTGCAGGACCTGTCCCCCCCGTCGTAACGACTAGACAGCACCCCTCACGGTCACACAACTCCATCATCGTCTCTTCAATCGTATCTTGATTGTCTGGGATACAACGGTACACAATCTCATGTTCTGATTTTAAATAATCTTTCATGGTATCTTGAATCGCAACCCCTGATATATCTTCATAAATCCCCGCACTCGCACGGTCTGATGCAGTTATAACACCTATTTTAATCATTGTAAATTCTCCTGTAAAAAATGGTTTCCTCTTCGGATAGAGATAACGGTGGCATAGGGGAGAAAAAACTCCCTCGCCCCTGAGACATCGATCACTTGATCGTCTAACCCAAGATAGACCTCGATACGTGTCCCTTTGGAGCATATAGACTCCATCAACTCACTCGTCCATTCAAAATAGAGGAGTTCTTGCAAAGACTCGGCATCATTGCTTCCCAATGAAACGGGAGCTACGGGTAATGGGGAAAAGCAACTCGTCAAAAAATTATCCAGATACCGCTCGGCATCTTTGAAATATCCACCCATCTGAAGTCGTCGGAAAGACTCTTTTTTCGTCTGAAAAAAAGCGGGAGAAAAGAGTTGGAGGGTATCGATACGCTCAGACGAATCACGGACATACTGTGCTGCTTTGATCGCACCGTAACTAAATCCTGCTACCGTATACTCACCGCGCTTTAAATAAGGATCAAAAAAACACTGATCCCCAGTGAGTGCAAAACCGCTATAAAATCTCATTCATCGTTGCTTTGGCAAGTGCTTTGGAAATATGTTCGTATTCATCGAGAATCGTTTCGAATTTAGCAAGAATTTTTTCATGACGTTCTAAGAGTGCGCTCATCTCACGGTAGAGACGATCGGTAAGTTTAGCTTCATCCTCAGCTGAGGGCTGGATCGTGCTTCCCATCCCGTATTCATATACCATTGCATGAGCCAACTCTTTGGCAACCCCCAAATCATGCGACGCATTGCTGGCGTGTTCACCGAAACGAAGATGTGACGCAGCGATCCCTGCAAGATGAACCCGTATATGCGCTTCGATCTCATGACGAAGCTGCGGCTCGGCAGTAGGGGGAGTGATCGAATCATTGGTCAGGGTAATCTTCTCATACGGCAAATCAAACCATGTAGCGGCAAAAACTTTTCCTGCTTGGTAACGCACTTGATAACGACGCTGTTCATCACTGAGCATCGCAATTTTCTTTTTCCCGAACATCACTTTATCTTTGACCGCAATAAAGTGTTCCGCTTTAACCTGAATCTCATTTTGACGCATACAGAGCAACGCCGCTTCATTCACCAAAGCCGCTAATGATGCTCCGTTAAATCCGACCGTCATTTTGGCAATTTCGGCGATAGAAAGATCATTCGGAATATGGCGAAGATATTTCTGTAAAATCGCTTCACGTTCACTTGCCGTAGGAAGCTCAACAAAAATACGGCGATCAAACCGTCCTGCACGAAGCAAAGCCGCATCCATCACATCAATATTATTGGTCGCGGCGATCACTACGATGCCGCTCGTCTCTTCAAATCCGTCCATCTCGGTGAGAAGCTGATTGAGAGTCCCCTCTCGCTCGTCGTTTCGTCCCCCTTCACGCTTTTTACCTACC
>NZ_MIBT01000002.1:0-2417 GCF_001829605.1 Sulfuricurvum sp. RIFCSPLOWO2_12_FULL_43_24
AAGTGTGAAAAAGGTTATGTTCGTCAAAAATAAAGGTAAAAAGCTCGGGGACAGTGTAGTCTTGGATATTGACCATATCCAGAGGTTGTGAGAGGCGCTCTTTGGCTCGTTTATCCTCAAAAATAACACTGATGTTGCATGTTTGGGCGACATCACGTACCAAATCCATGAGGGTGAGGGCTCCCCCACGGTTTTGGTAAGCGCTGAGGCTAAAACGTTTGTTTTCACACATCTCTGCATGCAGAAACGGTAAGAGTAATACGAGCAATAAAAATATTTTTTTCATGGAACATCCTTTGTACCGAGTACGCGGCGGTTTGAACCGACACTGATCATTGTGAGGCGATTGCCATCTTTAAGGCCGACGAAATTATTTTGAATGTAGGTGACTTCTTTGTTATCGACTTTATCGCCGATTGCGTACCACGCACCGTTGATAAACGCTTTATTGTTCATCACGGCACTCACGACGGTTGGGATAACGGTAGGAACTGCCGCCATCATAGGCGGAGGGGGGCGCAAGAGGGATGAAGATGATTTTGGTTTGGACGTTTTATAGAACGGATCATACATCTGCGCATGCAATAGAAATGATACGCTTAAACAAAGGGTGATTCCGATAGAGAATTTTCTCATAGAGCTATCCCCATATAGAGGATAACCGCTTCAAAACGCGGTTTCTCCTCATCTGTACGGACCTGGACGCTTTGAACTTCTACCAGCGTATTTTGGGATTCGACAAACGTTAAAAAATTGGCGATGGCAGGGAAACTTCCCGTTCCGGTAACGGTCAGCTTTTTAAACTGTTTCACTTTGCCGAAGAAAATTTTATCCGTGTCTACGGATTCCATAAGCTCGATTTTAAGCCCTAATCGTACTGAACGTTCCAGTAAAAGATCAAGCATTTTGGCGTAATGACGGTTATCAAAGATAAGCCCTTGAGAGGCTGCCATTTGGAGTAAAAGGGCCTGTTTCTCATTTTCTAACGCGCTATTTTTAGCCTCTTCTTTGATGGTTGCTTCAGCACTTTGTATTATTTTGCTACGGTACGCTTCGGGAGAATTTTCACCAATTTGAGTCACAAGAGCACTGTTTTGCTCTTCCAAAGCCGTGAGCTCATCCAGTGCATCAGAGAGATAAAACATCCATCCCATCACTAAAATACCCAAAGCACTTCCAATGTAGATCATCCATCGCTGATTGGATTCATAGGCATTCAGTTGTTCGTCGAGGTTGTCGAGCTGTACGTCTAGGTCGTTCATCGCGTCACCTTTACGAGACTGTTATAGGTCGTATTGTTATTGTCCAGTTTGATCTCATGGGTTTGAACATCCTGATATCCGCGAGCGTATAAGCCGCTCATTAGTTTGGCGATGTCATCACGCTTGCGATACTCTGAAACAACAAGAATATTCATCTCTTTGGAACCGTTTTGTTCCATCAACATCGCTCCGAGGCGATAACGTCCCAGTTCGGCGGTGGTATCGAGGAGAAACTGCTGACGCGCGGCATGCATATCATGAATCAAAACGGCAGTATCTTCCGCACCGTGATAGAGAGCTATCTCATGCCGAAGGGATTTGGATTTGTTTTGCTCATCATGGAGACGGGCATTATTTTGTTTGAGTGTTGCTGCAAGGGTTGAAGTCTCTTTTTTGAGGGTATCGAGTTGGGCAGTTAACTCAGTCTGACGACTCTCTTCATTACTAATCATCCAACCAATTGAAATGGAAGTAATCAATACAATAAGGAGTGAGCCCCCTACAAAACCTAAAAACTTTCCGCTTTCACGTTTATACCAAGGGGCTTTACGTAAATAGGGGGAAAGGTTAAGCATCCCCTCTTTAGATTCAGCGAGCGCGTCACTGCAGAGGGCATCATGAATACTCTCAAGAGGGCATCCTTCTCGTGTTAGAGACGTAAAGGTTACCCCTTTAACTCCATACGCTTCAAAAACACTGTTCAGTCCGAGGATACTTTCCCCTTCGAAATCGAGGTAGCAGTTATCGATTCCGCTAAGGCCGAAGAGTCCTCTTTTGTGGTTGATAGTATGGACAATCCGCTCGATGTTTTTACCGATTTTTTCTTGGAGAAGGATGTATTTATTTAACTCTTCGGGAAGATAATTTTCTTCAATCACCCCTTTGGTATGCAAGAAGTTTTTGAGTTTGGGAAGATCTAAGCCTGTATCGACGGCGATGGAAGCGAGGGTTTCGATACTGCGATGGGCGATGTAGTGCCCCTCTTGGTAGATAGCGGCATAGGCCTCTTCTTCACCCCAGTAGATAAACAGATCATTTTGAGCGGATAAGGTCGGGTAGAGGGATCCATATATCATAAATCCGGGGATGATACGGTCAATCGAAGGTGATTTAGCGAGGGAAGCTCCGAAATATTCGTTTGCTTTGGTGAGAGAG
>NZ_MIBT01000003.1:0-10224 GCF_001829605.1 Sulfuricurvum sp. RIFCSPLOWO2_12_FULL_43_24
ACGATCGTCATCGCCACGGGTGCAAAAAGTTTCCCTTCAAGCCCTTCGAGTGTCAAGAGCGGTAAAAAAACGACGGCAATAATCAAAAGTCCGCTAAATACCGAAACACTTACCTCTTTGGAAGCACGATAGACGAGATGAAGTTTTGGGAGCTTTTGATCCGCCTCACCCAGTTTGGCAAAAGTATTTTCAACCACTACCACCGCTGAGTCGACGAGCATTCCGACCGCTATCGCCAAACCGCCCAAGCTCATCAGATTGGCTGTAATTCCAAAATAACGCATCATGATAAAGGCTATGGAGAGTGACAACGGCAAAATAACGGCTACCGCTATCGCCGCTCGAACATCACCTAAAAATAATAATAGTAATAATATGACTAAAACAACCGCTTCAAGCAATGCGGTAGAAACCGTATCCACCGCTTTTTGAGTGAGTTGGCTCCGATCATAAAAAGGGACGATATTCACCCCTTTTGGAAGGGTCGGTTCCAATGCGGCAAGGCGCTGTTTAATGTCGATGATCGTCTCTTTGGCATTGGCTCCGCGCAGTGCCATCACGAGCCCCTCAGTCGCTTCGCCCAGACCATCTTTGGTGACAAAACCCAGCCGCGTACGCGACTCATCGTTCAGAGTACAAAAGTCGCCGAGACGTATCGGGCCGTTGTGCGAATGAATCGTGATATTAGCGATTTCATCGCTGTTTTGAACACCGCTTTGGACTTTGACCAAATACGCCTCATCCCCTTTGTCCAGTCTTCCAGCACCGTCATTTTTGAGGTTTTCTGCCAGTGCCGCTTCTAAATCAGCCAAGGTAATTCCCATACGCCCCATAGCACTCACATCGGGGATAACCGCGATGGTCCGTACTTCTCCGCCCAACGCATTGATATCCGCAACCCCAACCGCTCCCCGCAGTGCGGGACGGATGACGAAATCGAGCAGTTCGCGTTTGGCCTGCTGACTCAAATTTCCTTCAACCGTAAACATAAATACTTCACCCAGCGGTGTTGTAATCGGAGCCATCCCTCCGCTTACCCCTTTGGGCAGTGATTCCATCGCCGAAGTAAGTTTTTCACTAACCTGAGAACGGGCACGATAGATATCCGTACCATCGCTAAAATCAATGGTTATGTCGGCAATAGCGTATTTGGAGGTACTTTTGAGGAGGACTTGATTTTCTATCCCCATCAGTTCCGCTTCCAACGGACGAACGACTCTGGATTCTACCTCTTCGGGGGTCATCCCCGGAGCTTTAAGGATAATTTTTACCTGCGTAGGTGAAATATCGGGAAAAGCATCGATAGGGATTTTAATAAAGGAATAAATCCCGTAAACTATGATCGCCAAAGCGGCCAAAAGGACAATAATACGCTGTTTAAGCGAAAATTCGATGATGGAATTCAACATCATTCAAACCCTAATCCGCTCATAGCCCCTTTGAGGACAATGAGCCCGCTCATCGCTACTTGCGTGTTTTGATCAATTCCGCTTTGACGGACAAGTACCCCCTCTTTGCTCAGACCGACAATAGCAAGCTCTTGCGCTTGAAAACCCTTTGGCGTACGAATAAAACAAATACTTTTTCCTTGATGTTTTACAACAGCGTTTGAGGGGATGAGGATAGAGGTTAGCGGTTTAGATACCGACACAAATAATCCGGTGGTTGTTCCGGCTCGTAACTCGCCGGAGCGATCATGTAAACGGGCAATCGCAGTGGCAGAGTTCGTCGAACCATTTACGGATGGAGAGACAGAAATAATCGTACCGAGCGAAGTTCCTGTTTTATTGAACACTTTATCCCCTTTAGAGATCGAAGTAATTTGTTTGGGAGACAGGTTCAGCAGTGCAACCATCGCATCGGTATCCGAAATCCTAAAATAAGGGTGATACGGGGTGATTTTTTCAGCTACAGCCGATGGTGCAGTGGTAATAACCCCATTTTTTTGTGCGATAACCGCTAAAGAACCGTCCCTATTTGGACGAACTCCGGCAAGACCGAACTGAGCCTCAAGCGTCGAGATACGTGAGCGTAATGACGCCGCTTCGAGAGCGCTGATTTGATAATCACGATAGGATATAACCCCGTCTTTGTAGAGGGCTTCATCTTTTTTGACATTGTTTAGGATGCTTTGATAGCGATTGCGAACCTCTTTGAGTTCAAATCCATCCGCTAACAGTTCAGGGGAAGCGATACGGCCAAGAATTTCTCCTTGGCGTACCCGATCACCGGCGTGTACGTTCAATGCCGCTACTGACGCTTCATGATCCAGAAAATAGCTTTTGGATTTCTCTTCATCGTAGTCAATTTTTGCGATGAGAGGACCTACCGTTGCACTGCGGGTAACACTTACTTTCCCCGCTGTGATCCCCATTTTTTTCATTTGTGCTTCACTGATCGTGATCTGTGCCATCGCCGCCGTTGCCGCCATGAGCAGTAGTAAACTTCGTTTCATTACCAAATTCTCCCTATTTTTTCTTCAATTTCAGCCATCTCTTGAATGTAGCTTTGTTTCAGTTCGAGGGTGCGCAATCGTGCATCATAGTAGACGTTTTTGGATGCAAGGTATTCAAACTGCCCCATAACGCCCCCCTCATACCCTTTTTGTGCCATGGCAAAAAGAGTTTCATAATGTTTTTCATTTTCACCTAATACTTTGATTCTCTCTTCACGCTCGACTAAGTGCTCTACCAACCCACTGACACTGAGTTGAAGCTTTTGCTTGGTAACTTCCCGCATATGCACCAAAGCGCTGCGTTCACTCATCAGTGCCGCGATTTTATTCTCATTTTTGCTGCTCAGTGCCAAGGGGATTGAAAGACGAAAATCGACACTGTTTTGGGTCGGTTCTTGCGTCATTCCGACCCCGATAGATACCGATTCCACCGTTGAATGTCTTAGCGTTGCGATGGAGGCATCCAAGGCTTCAATCCGCGTATCCAGTGATTTCAACAGCGGAGTCTCTTTGAGATGATCGTCTAACGCGCCAGATTGTATAAATGCGAACTCCATATCGTCGATGATTACTTCATCCTTCACCATTGCCGCTTCTCTCAGACGATGTTGCGCATGTTCGGCTTCCATGAGAGCCGCCGCGACTTCTTGGAGTGTCATACGGTATTCGCTTTCCAGACGCAACAGTTCCATCTGCGACAATCGTCCGGCTTTGAATTTTTTCTCTCCGGCTTGGTAGGCTTTAAGGGAGAAATCCCGTTTTTGGATAAAAATCGAACCGCGTTCTTGTTCCAATCTGTACAAAAGCCAATCACGCTTTAACCCGATTTGAATCTGCCCCTTTTGGGCAGCCATCTCAGAGTGCATCCCTTTTTTTAACAGTTCGAATTCATGTTCCTGCGCTGAACGAAAGGATGGATTTTTTAGCGAATAATCCACCATAACCCCATATTCCGTACCGCTGTTGATAGGATCATCTCCCTTGATTCTTCGCGCCGATGTTGCAATGCTCATAGGATCAGAAGCCATGAGGGAAGCTTTTTCAAAACGGATGGCATTGATGCGACCGTCAACTTGGATCATTTCCCCTGAAACGGAATAAGCACGTTCGGAAAGTTCATTAAAACTTATTGCGTATCCCAAAAACGGCATTAAAATAGCGCTGTAGGCCCATGTTAATCTCATTGGATCGGCTCCATTCATTCGTTAGCCTCATAATAAAAATAGTTATGATGACATTCTATGGATTTAACGTGAGAAAATCATGAGAAAAGATTCATGTCAAGCAAGCAAATGGTGTCGTAAAAAAATTTACATCACTGAAATATACTCACCACAGCTCTATTCCAAACTGCCGAACGAGAAGTGAAAAGAGGATAAAACATACTATGGTAATGGCAACCGAAGCGCTCATGGCCCACCAAAAACCGACTCTTTCCAGTAAAATCGGAAACGCTAAAAACATCGGCAAGGTCGGAACAACATACCAAAACGTGTACCACGCATGGTTGGCAATTTTTTCCGTAGGCTGCTGTTCAACATAAAGCCAAATCAACGCCAGAAAAGTAACCAGCGGTAAAGCCGCGATCAATCCCCCTAGCCTATCGCTCCGTTTCGCCATTTCAGAGACAAGAACCACCACTCCGGCAGTCAGTAGATATTTTACAATTAGCCACGTCATTGTGATACCCCTTAACTATTTAACGACCCATCGGTTGCTGATCAAAACTCAAATACATCGATGTAGATATCAAGCCTATGCTGCGGAAGCATTTTTTGAATTTTATGTTTCAGCTCTTTGATATCCTGCTCGATTTCATACCCAAGTTTATCATCTTTAACGTTCATCGAGATCACCAATAAAACTTCCTCAGAGCCAATAAACATACTCCGTACCGAATTGATATGAACAAGAACGTTCGATTCTTCTTTGAGCAGGTTTTTGATTTGTTTAATCGTCTCTCGATCCAAACTTTCACCGACGAGTAATTTTTTCAGTTCAACGAACAGCAGTGTCGAAAGCGATAGCAGTAAAATTCCGATCATCAGTGCCGCGATCCCATCGAAGATAGGGTCCACATATAAAGAGAGGAGAAGCCCTATGGCTAAAATAAAAAGCCCAAACAGTGCACCGGAATCTTCGATAAGAACCACCAAAATATGAGAAGAGGAGCTTTTTTCGATCGTTTTAAAGATATCTTTGAGTTTCGTACCGCTCTCTTTGAGGGCAACTTTTAACGCTCCCCCCTCGAGTATCACGGCGAGGATGATAATGCCTACGATGAGCCACGGATGTTGAATCTCTTGGGGATCCATGATTTTGTGAATCCCCTCATACACTGAAAACAATCCGCCAAGTGAAAAAAGGACAACGGCCACAACAAACGACCAAAAAAAGTTGGCTTTTCCCTGCCCGAACGAATGGGCTTCCGTTTTTCCCCGTGCCGCCTGTTTTTGACCGACCAGAACGAGAGCTTGGTTACCGCAATCGGCAGTGCTGTGTATCGCTTCCGCCATCATCGAGGCTGAGCCGGTAAAAAACGCGGCGAGACCTTTGGCTACAGCAATAATTCCATTAGCCGCCAAAGCCGTTTTGACACTTTTTGACATCAATAAGAACCTTGGGATGGTATGCGCTTAGGAGTAACGAGGGGGAGAGAGGGTATCCTGTCCATGGCTTAGTAGCTCATGGAACCGGCATTGATCAAACCGATAGAGATCGACATAAACGCCATAAAAGTACCGACGGAGAGATCCCCGTTGTGAATATGCTTTTCAACGGAAAACTTGCCGCTAAGGCGTGTAAGTATAAAAGCAAAGACAAGCTGAATTGCCATAGCAACACCGGCCCACATCACGAAATCGATATACGAAACACTATGCACCAACGCACTGTAAAGGGGGATTGAGAGACCTAAAACAGCCCCGCCGAATCCAAGTGCCGCTGCGGTGTTGTTTTCACCGAAGATCATTTGATAATCGTCATACGGCGTAACTTTCGCGTAGAGAAAAAGGAAAATGCCGAAAACCGCTATTGCGGTAAAGAAGAAAAGAGCGAAGGAAAGAAAATACTCTAGAAACATGCTAATCCTTTATTTTAAGGCAATGATAGCTTAAAAACATTAACGGCACGTTACGTTTGCGTCGACTATCGCCTCTTCTTCTTTGGCGTGAGTGCATTGCGTTTTGCTCATCACCGTGTCGCTGAAATAGGTTTGCCAAAGGAGCGTCTTTTTCATTTTGGCCGTTCTCAGATCGTTGCGTATAAACTTCGATGCCCCCAGTTCAGAACCCCGAAAATCAGTTTTAGCAAGAATCGCATCGGTAAAATCGGCTTTCCACACTTTCGCATCCCGTATATCGGCACGGCTCAAATCGCTTCCGTTAAAATGGGCCCCCTTGAAATTAGCCCCTTTGGCGTGAATTCCACGTAAATCACTGCGCTCCATAGTGGCTTTCCAAAAGAGTGCCCCTTCCGTATTCGCACCGCGCAAACTACACCCGTTCAGGTCAGCCATCTCGAACATACTGCCGCTCAAATCGGCTTTGCTCAGATCACTCCCGTGAAAATCACCGCCGCTAAAATCCATTTTACTCAAATTCGCTCCCCGAAGGTCGCATCCGATACACTCTTTTTCTTCGATTGTTTTTTTCAGATGCGCAGCATCATAAGCATTTAAAGCAACGGCTAAAACACTCACTAACAAGAGTACTCTCATTTGATCCCTCGGATACGCTTCAGCTCACTCAAAAACTCACGTGCCCGCTTGCTCCCGATAATCGTCTCTTTTTTATTCCCCGATTTATCGATAAAAAACATCGTCGGAATCCCGAAAAAATCGTACCCCTCAGGGAGTTTGTTTTTATGAACATTTTTCTCGATTACGACAAAATGACGGTCCATATATCCCTCAACCGCTTTATCATGAAATACTTTTTGCTTCATGTAGGCACATTCGGGGCAATCATCCGTGGTGTAAATCATCAACACGAGTTTATTCTCTTTCCCCATCCCTGCAACCGCACTCTTAAACTGTTCATCATTTTGAATGGAAAGCGCAGAAAGGTTCAAAACCATCATCCCCACCATCAGTAAATATTTTATCATTTGGCCGCCTCAATAGTTAAACTTATCACAATAATATCATTTTTTATAATCGTTTTAGACTCTCACAGTGTACGTATCTCTATTTTAACGACAAATTGTTCCATATATCCCCAAAACTATTGACAAAAAAGGATGTAACCGCTATAATTCCCGTCCATAAATTGTGCTGGAACAGTTTATTGTTATTTATGTCCCGTTAGCTCAGCTGGTAGAGCATTTCACTTTTAATGAAGGGGTCGATGGTTCGAATCCATCACGGGACACCACTTTTTCAACCACATTTATGTGGCCCCATCATCTAATGGTTAGGATTCCAGATTTTCATTCTGGCCATACGAGTTCGAATCTCGTTGGGGTCACCATTTTTAAATTCCCAAACTACCTGCTTTCAAATCACCCATTCAACAACCAAGTACAACACAGTTATTTTTTATTTTGCGCAATGCAATGAATACTCATCCTACAAAAGAGTGTATATTTTCTACAACTTTATTGCGACCGCGTTCTTTGGCTTGGTAAAGCGCCTGATCGGCCCTTTTAATCATTTCATCGACCGATTCACCATCTTGATACTGTGTGAGCCCTATACTTACCGTTACTTTTTTATGAATGGAAAAATTGTTCTCTGCAATTCGCTCACGCAACCGTTCCGCTAAGACTTTAATTTCAGTGAGTGTCGTACTGGGGCACAGTATGATAAACTCCTCTCCACCCCAACGGAAGGGGTAATCACTCACGCGTAAAACATCGCGGATGATAAAGGCGATTTCTTTCAAAATCATATCGCCGATATCATGACCGTAGTTATCGTTAATCTTCTTGAAAAAATCAATATCCATATAAATAATCGAAAGCGGTATATCTTGACGCTTTCCGAAAGTAATTTCACGCTGGATAATATCATCAAATCGGAGACGGTTGTATAAACCGGTCAAAGCATCGGTCTGCGCGACATACTCAAGCTTCTTCTCCATCATTTTGCGTTCCGTCATATCAATCGCCGTTCCAAGCCCTGTCCACTCTCCCCGAAACTTGACCGTCGAAATGGCGATATAAAACCATCGAATTTCCCCCGTTCTCGTCACAATTTTCAAATCTTGGTAAATGATTTGATCTTGCAACTCCCCTTTTAATCTGCCTGTCACCCGCTCTTGTATAAACGCTTGTTCTTGAGGTGCGACAAGCTCCATAGGTGTTATTTTTTTTAGCTCATTTAAACTATATCCGGTCATTTTTGCAAATGCGTCATTGACGTAGAGAAAGGTTTCCCGATAGAGAAAAATACCGGCCAATGCACTTTCCGTCAGTGTTTTAAAAAGAACTTCACTCTCCTCCAGTGCCTCTTTTAGTTTTATCTGCTCAGTGATATCTTTTCCCGTCGAAATAAAGTGGGTGATAGCCTCTCCGGCAAGTCGGATCGGGGTGATCGTTTTTTCTTCCCAGTAAAGAGAGCCATCCTTTTTACGGTTTTGCAGACTCCCCTTATACGTATGTCCCGACAAAATCTTTTTCCATATCTCTTTGTAAACTTCAGCAGAAAGATTACCCGATTTAAAAAGTGAAGGTTTACCGCCTAAAAGTTTTTCTTTTTCCCATCCGGTTTGCTTTGTATACGCATCGTTAACGTATTCGATGATTCCCTCACAATCGGTAATCATAATCAAATCATCACTTTGTTCGATAATACGGTGCAGCTTCAACATCTCCTGCTGAGCTCTGATTCGATCGGTAATATCGATAATATTGACGACAAGATGCTCTTTGCCAAGATAGATCATTTTCTGAATACGCGCTTCCACATCATATTCGCTCCCGTCTTTACGGCGATGTTTGGTCTCCATGGTTAATAACGGTATCGTTTCATCAAGAAGGGGTTGAAGAAGTTGATTGAATTGTTCATGATCGTACTCTGGTTTAATATCGGGAGGACTCATCCGTGAGAGTTCATCCATTGTATAGCCGATATTATGCAAGGCACTCCCGTTGGCATAGCAGAACGTTAATGTTTTGGGATTAATAATATAGATTTCATTCAGACTTTTATCGATCAAATTTCCCAAAGATTCGAGAGAATGGGAAAGCTGGATTTCTTGCGTAACATCCTTATAAACAGCCATTACATAACCATTCTCCAAACGCGACACATCGTTAACACGCCATCCTTCACGTATATCATCACAATAATAGCCCGCTTTAAAATGTTCGGGATTGCCGGTCGTATAGACCCGTTCGAGTACCTCAAGCAAACCAAACTCTTTGACCCCCGGAAAAACCTTTTCCACACTTTTGCCGATAAGATCTTCGCGTTTAACGTTGTCTGTTTTTTCTGCTTGAAGATTAAAATTGACAAAAATAAAATCACCGTTTTCATACCGGTAAATTGCAATATTGATCGGTAAAGAATCGATTGGTATCAAAAGAGAACTCCCAAACTAGGTGAAATTATTGCCTAGGCAAAAAGAAAAATTGTATTTTAGTAATAAATTATTATAGCTTTTTTTCAAAAATATCTATACTTTTCTTCTCTAAGATTTTTTTTTGATTTTTTTTTGATACTATATGGTTATCTAAAATGAATATTTATAATGAAAAATGATATAAAATGGTTTTTTCTCCTCCATTATATGAAAAAGAGAACGTCATTAATATCTCATAATCAATGGTTACAATAAGCTTCACAAGGAGGCAGTTTTGTTCAGTTATTCCGCACATATCGAAGAACTAAAATCGGAAATATTAGATCGTAATTTGATCATGATCATTACCGATCCTGCCGGTATCATTACCGATGTCAGCAAAGGATTCGAAATTATCTCTGGATATGCCAAAGATGAATTAGTCGGTTTAACGCACGAAATTTTCAGCCATCCCGATACACCAAGAGAGATATTTACCCATTTATGGGAGACCATCGCACAAGGTCGCCCTTGGTGCGGCGAGATCAAAAATAAAAGCAAACACGGGTTAGGATATTGGAGTAAAATATGTATCGAACCGCTTCTCAATGATAAAGATATCCTAGGCTACGTTGGAATTTATACCAATATTACAGAGCAAAAAGAGTTAAGCCGCAAGGTAGAAATCGACCCTCTTACCGGTATTTACAACCGAGCGAAACTGCATCATCTTCTTATGAATAAAGTAGAACAAGCTTATTTTGAAAACACCTCATTCACCGTTCTCTTCATCGATTTAGACCATTTTAAATCGATTAACGATCAATACGGCCATCTAGAAGGTGATCGGGTCTTAATCGAGTTTAGTACCCTTATTCGTGAATCTCTTCGATCCAGTGACCTCTTTTGCCGATGGGGCGGAGAAGAATTTATTATTGTTCTGGATAAGACGGATGAAAATACGGCCTATCTTATCGCTGAAAAGCTCCGAAACCTCACTCAAGAGAATAATTTCGGACTCAATCGCCCCATCACCCTTAGCATCGGTCTTTGCCAGTATACTCCGACAAAAAGCATTGACGATACCATAAAGGGAGCGGATCAGGCTATGTACAAGGCTAAACATCAAGGAAGAAATCAAACGGTTTTGGCGTTCAATGAAGGTAAATAGCGATGTTTAAAACGAGAAATCTGACCCTTCTTTATATTGAAAGTGACCCCCATATTCGAGAACAACATGCGCACTTCATCCGAGGGAACGGATTA
>NZ_MIBT01000004.1:0-53585 GCF_001829605.1 Sulfuricurvum sp. RIFCSPLOWO2_12_FULL_43_24
CCTGCGCGATGAAGAAAATAGGCACTGCAACAACCGTTTATCCCGGCACCGATTATAATGGCGTCATACATATTCTCTGTTTTCTCTCACTCTTGGGTTATTGAAAATTGTAGCTCATTTGATCTAAAAGCAACGGAGCGATAAAGCATCATCACCCTCATATTTTTTTAGAACAATAAATGAGGTACAATCAAATAGATACAATCAATACTGTAGTTTCGGGGCGTAATGCAACTATTTAAATCAAACACATTTATCGATGATTTTTGGGGTGGAACTGCTGCTATGCTGGTGGCATTGCCTGCCGCTATCGCATTTGGGGTGACGATCTATGCGACGATTGGGGGGCATTATGCTGCCTATGGTGCAATAGCAGGGATATTGGGTGTTGCGGCCATAGGGTTGGTTGCCTCTCTTTTAGGGGGGACGAATCGTTTGATATCTGCCCCTAGCGCTCCGGCAGCGGCAGTTTTATCGGCTTTTGCTTTGGAATACATTGCGCAGGACGTTGCACCGGATTTGGTCTTTTATATGTTGATGGTAATCGCTTTTTTAGCCGGTTTATTTCAAATTATTTTTGGAGCGGTTGGGTTAGGACGATTAATTAAATACATGCCTTTTCCGGTTGTAAGCGGATATTTAAGCGGTGTCGGGCTCTATATTATCGCTGTACAAACCCCGATTTTCCTGGGCTTGCCACAAGGTGTCCATTTTTATGAAGCACTGCAGATTCCCACCATCTGGCAATGGCAAAGTATCGTCGTAGGAATAGGAACAATCGCTACGATGATGATTGCCGAGAGGTATTTAAAACTGATTCCGGCAGTCATTGCGGCATTGGTTGGCGGAAGTTCAATCTATTTCATCTCCGCTATGTTTGATCCGCAGCTCCTTGTCGCCAATAACCCCTTTGTCATCGGTGAACTCGGAGGAAACGACGGAATCAATTTTTTACAGACGTTGAGCGGACGATTTGATATGTTGCAGAATTTTAGATGGTCGGAACTCTCCATTCTCTTTTTTCCGGCGTTGACACTTGCGGCACTGCTTTCGATTGACACGCTGAAAACCTGTGTGATTCTCGATTCGATGACACACTCTTTTCATGATTCTAATCGAGAATTAATCGCCCAAGGTTCGGGAAACATCGTTTCAGCACTGATCGGAGGAATGCCGGGATCTGGAACCATGGGTGCCACGATGGTCAACATATCCAGCGGTGCGCAAACACGTCTGTCCGGCTTTATTGAAGGATCGATGGCCGTTATCGCATTTTTGCTGTTTGCGACGTTTATTGCTTGGATTCCGGTAGCTTCTTTGGCTGCGATACTGATGATTATCGGTTTTCGTATGATCGATAAACACAGCATCAAACTTCTTCGCACTCGTAAAACATCATTGGATTTTATCATCATCATTGCCGTTGCCGTTACGGCTCTCTTTGTGAGTTTAATCGCTGCAGCCGGTGTTGGATTGCTGCTGGCGATCGTTTTGTACATTGGACAGCAAATCGGGGCTTCGGTCATTTATCGCCATCAAGACGGAACAGAAGTTCGGAGCAGAATTATTCGTAGTAAAGAAGAAAATAATATTTTAAATGAAAATGGGAAGGCATTTTCACTGTATGAACTACATGGAAGCCTATTTTTCGGAACAGCAAATCAGCTTTATTCGATGCTTCAGGAAGATTTACGGCATAAAAAATACATTATAATGGACATGAAACGGGTTCAGACCGTTGATTTAACCGCCGCTCATATTCTCTTGCAGATAAAAGATATTTTGCATGACAAACAAGGTTATCTCCTCTTATGCCGATTACCCCATAAGCTTCCCAGCGGAGATGATTTAGAGAGCTATTTCAACCAAGTAGGTCTATTAAAACACTTGAGTCCGATCAAAGTCTTCGACGATTTGGATGATGCCGTTGAATGGGCTGAAAACAAGATAATTAAAAACTCTTTGATCGAAGAAAAAAAGGAAAGGCTCCTCTCGTTGAGTGAATTTGACCTTTTTAGGGGACGTAAAGAAGAGACACTCGCAGAGATCGAGAGTTTGGTAGAGAGCCGATCCTATAAAAAAGGGGATACCATCTATTCTGAAGGGGATGGAACCGGAGAAATTTTTCTGATTCGACGGGGAGTGGTGCGGATCATGTTGCCCTTTTCGGATCGAAAAAGTGTGCATCTCAGTACGTTGGGGCAAAATAATTTTTTCGGCGAATTTTCCTTTTTAGAAGGGGCTCCGCACTATACCGATGTCATTGCGGCGTCCGATACCGAATTGTATGTCATCTCACGCGAAGCATTTGAGCTATTCTCTATCCATCATAAAAAAGGGGCCTATTTATTTATGCAAAGTCTTGCAACCGTATTAGCGGAGCGGCTGAAGCTGACCCGATCCGAATTGGGGGCAGAATATGATGTTTAACTTTAATGTGACACCGTTTTATATTTCTATCACCATATAAACGTTATAATTTTTCCGTTTAGTTTATTACTAAAGGATTCGCTATTCATACTCACGAAATCAAAATAATCCTCTATAGTTTTATAGGACTTATCCTTTTCGGTGCGGTTCTCCTCTCTCTTCCGTTTGCACATCATGGAGAGTTACGCTTTATCGATGCTCTCTTTACTTCCACTTCGGCGGTATGTGTTACCGGTTTGATCGTAAAGGACACCCCCGTAGATTTTACCTCGTTCGGTCATATTGTCAT
This sequence comes from Sulfuricurvum sp. RIFCSPLOWO2_12_FULL_43_24, assembly GCF_001829605.1. Lineage (NCBI taxonomy): Bacteria > Pseudomonadati > Campylobacterota > Epsilonproteobacteria > Campylobacterales > Sulfurimonadaceae > Sulfuricurvum > Sulfuricurvum sp. RIFCSPLOWO2_12_FULL_43_24. The sequence goes on from NZ_MIBT01000004.1 coordinate 2,720, forward strand.
CCTTACCCTGATCCAAATCGGAGGGCTTGGGTATATGACTGCGGTGACCTTTATGGCGGTGATGCGTAAACAAAAGATCAATCACAGAGATCGCCTGATCCTCAAAGAATCCCTTAATCACCCCGGTATGGACGGGTTGGTCCGTTTCATAAAAATTGTATTTGCTTCAATCATTATCATTGAAGCGATCGGAATGGTGATCTTAACTCTCCGTTTCTGGGTCGATATGCCGTTAGGAAAAGCGGCTTGGTTTGGAACGTTTCATGCGATTTCTGCGTTTAACAATGCCGGTTTTTCTCTCTTTAGCGATAATATGATGGGGTACCGTGGTGATTTCGTGGTTAATATTACCGTCCCTTTGCTGATTATTCTCGGTGGTTTGGGATATATGGTACTGCTTGAAATTTACAATTATCGACGCGGACAGCTATTGCGTATCTCAACCCATACAAAAATTGTTCTCTATATGAGTGGGGTCTTGATTCTTATCGGAATGGCACTGCTCCTCTCGCTGGAGTGGAATAATCCAAAATCATTCGGATCGTTAAGTACCTATGAGAAGATTTTAGCGGCATGGTTCGCATCCGTCAACTATCGAACTGCCGGCTTTAACAGCATCGACTTTTCCACTCTCACCGATGCGAACCTCTTTTTCTCTACCTTTTTGATGATGACGGGAGGAAGTCCGGGAGGAACAGCCGGAGGGATTAAAACGACGGTTGTGGCACTTGCCCTGATCGGTGTATGGTATACGCTCAGAGGTGATACGCACGCTCATATTTTTCGCCGTTCTATCTCACCCTATCAGATCAATAAAGCGTATGCCGTTATTTTTATTGCCTCCATCTATGTTGTCATTTCAACGATTATTTTAAGCGAAGTGGACCGTTTGCCCTTTTTGCGGATCTTGTTTGAAACAACCTCTGCGTTTGGCACGGTAGGGTTATCGACCGGAAACGGCGGTGTTTTAAGCTATAGCGCACTTTTTAGTGATGCGGGAAAACTTAACATTATCGTCTTAATGCTCATGGGAAGAGTTGGTGTATTTGCATTTACCATCATTATCGTCGGAAAAGCTCTGGAGAGCCGAATCAAATATGCAGAAGGAAAGGTTATTATATAAATGGATACATTTGCGGTTTTAGGTTTAGGGAAATTTGGATTTCACGTTGCCAAAGGGTTGGCACAACAGGGGCTGAGTGTTATTGCCGTTGATTTGGATGAAGAACATGTTCGGGACATCAACGAATACGTACAAGATGCCGTTATTCTCGATTCAACGGATATACGGGCACTGCGCGAAGCGGGAATCGGTAATGTCGATGTAGCGGTCGTGAGTATCGGAGAAAACATTGAAGCGAGTATCCTCACAGTTATGGCGCTCAAAGAGTTAGGGGTAGAAACCGTCATTGCCAAAGCGATTACGACCGTACACGGACAAATTCTCTCCAAACTCGGTGCGGCAAAGGTGATCTATCCCGAGATGGAATCGGCAAAAAAGATTGTTAAAAAAATGGTGCAGAATATGCATTACGAAACGATTGACCTCTCGATCACCATGAAAATTGCCAAGCTTACCGTCCCCTCTTTTTGGGTTGGTACTTCAATCCTCTCTCCAATATTCGAGGGGGAATACGAGGTTAAACCGATTGCCTATAAACATCAAGGCGTCTGGTACACTTCGTTCGAAAAAGACGATATTCTTGAAAAAGGGGATATTCTCGTCGTACTGGGTAACAGCGGACATATCGAAGCGCTCAGCAAAAAGGTGTGAGTTAGTCTATTTCTGCTAAAATTGCAAAAAAGTTTTAGGAAATATTTATGCTTCGTTTTGCCCCAAGCCCGACGGGAGATATGCACATCGGCAATCTCCGCGTCGCATTGTTTAATTATATTTCTGCTGTTCAACGTGAAGAGCCCCTCTTAATCCGTATCGAAGATACCGATAAAGAGCGTAACATTCCCGGTAAAGAGAAAGAGATTTTCGAGATTTTAGCTCTATTTGGGATAGAGTACCAAGAGCAACAACTCCAAAGTAACAACCTACGCTTTCATCGTGCAATGGCGCTTCAACTCCTTCAAGACAAAAAAGCATTCAACTGTTTTTGTACCCCTGAAACCTTAGAAGAAAAACGTGAAGCATCTAAAGAGGGAAAAGTCGCTTATCGTTATGACGGCGCGTGCGAAAACCTTCATCCCGAAGAGGTTATCGACAATCCCCTCCCCTTCACCATTCGTCTTAAAAAACCGGAGCATTCAATCACGGTAACCGACATTATCAAAGGTGAGAGCACTTTTGCCGCCGATGATATCGACAGCTTTATTTTAATGCGTGCCGATAAGTATCCGACGTATAATTTTGCCTGTGCGGTGGATGATATGCTCGCCGATGTCTCTCTCATCATCCGTGGAGAAGATCATCTCTCCAATACCCCTAAGCAAATGGCAATTCACGAAGCGTTGGGATATACTAAAAAGATCGAGTATGCCCACTTGCCGATTATCCTCGGAAACGAGGGGAAAAAGATGTCCAAGAGGGATGATGCCTCAAGTGTTAAATGGCTCCTCGAAGAGGGATTTTTACCGGAAGCAATCACCAATTACCTGATTTTAATGGGGAACAAACCTCCGTGTGAAATTTTTAACCTCAAAGAAGCAATCAAATGGTTTGATTTAAAAACTCTCTCAAAAGCTCCTGCCCGTTTTGATATTGATAAACTCAAATTTATTAACCGGGAACATTTACGAGGACTCGATCCAAAAGAGCTTTCGCGCTATGTCGGTTTTGCCGATGAAGAGATCGGGAATCTCGCAAAGCTATTTTTGGAAGAGGCAAGTACCCTTAAAGAGCTTCGTGCTAAAATCGGTGCAATTTTTGCCCCTAAAAATGTCCCGGATGAGTATCAGGAAGGATTTGATATCTTGCGTAATCTGACCCTCAAAGCTCCCCATTTTGATGATTATGAATCGTACAAAGCCTATTTGATAGAACACAGCGGTTTGAAGGGAAAAAGCCTTTTTAAACCGCTTCGTATTCTCATCGGCGGTGCAGAACACGGTCCTGAAATGAACGATTTATACACACATATCAAAAATTATCTCAAAGAGGTGGTCAAATGATGAGCGGCATTATCTCTGGATTGGGCGGAATCGTCCATTCTCTTCTTACCGTATACATATGGATTGTTATTATCGGAGCACTTTTGACTTGGGTACGCCCTGATCCTTATAATCCGATTGTTCAGATTATTTACCGTCTCACTCAGCCTGCTTACGCATTAATTCGTCGATTCATACCAACCGTGTTTAATGGTTTGGATTTAGCTCCGATTATTTTGATTGTCGCCCTAAATATCATTGATGTTATCTTGGTTAATGTCATTAATGCGATGGTTATGGCGTGAAGTATTCAATATCCCTAGCGGTACTGCTCCTTAGCAATGTATGGGGCGTTACCTTAGAAGATATTAGCAATAAGCCCGCTTCACGTGAAAAAAACTTTTTAATTTGGCAATATTTACAACAAGATATCAATGCATCCCAAGCGCAAGAGGCCTTTTATCAAGTAGACAATGTCAATCAACGCTTCTTATTCGATTACGCGAAAAAAACGGATGAAATCGAGATACGCTATACCTCAGAGTGCCTCCAAAAACCGGCTTCGGCGTTAATGAGCATCGAACAAGAAGACTGTCTTTATCTCGCCCTCACCCCGATGAAGGCAGAGTCATTACAAAGTTTTGAACGTGAACTGATCGCGATGCGGCTTGGTGAGCGTTTTGGTGATACCGCTTGGCTTAGAACCATGAACCATAACAACCATTTCACCCTTTTCAGTGATTTGGCACCTTCGTTAAAACTCTTTCTTATCTCAAGCCCATTGTATCGCCAAGAGCATTTCAATCACAATGTCGAGAATGAAACACTTGCTGAACTAAGCGCCATGCGTGGATTTAATCAGCTGGTTTATCTAAGCGCAACCGATCCGAAAATGGAAAAACTCCAAGCTTCTCTTGCCAATGTAAGCGGCGGAGCGTATGATGGACAAACCCATTTTTATCTGGGTATCAATGCCCTTAAATACAAACGCAGTGACAACGCTCTCTACCACCTCAAAGAAGCTAAACGTCAGGCCCTTTCTCCGATAGAACGGGACAAAAACAACTTTTGGATTTACCGTATCAATGGTGATGAAACGGCATTAAACGAACTTGCAAATGGCCTCGATATCAATATGTACACTTTATGGGCTAAAGAGCGTGTCGGGAAAGTGGCTGAAAACTATTTTACTACCCTTCCGACACCTGACAAAGGGGGCTTCAAAGGAGACAATCCGTTTGAATGGAATGCGCTTCACAAAGAGTTGGTTGCCACTCCCCCTGAAAAACTTTATGAGATCATTGAGCGCTATGACGGAGAAGACTCTTTAGCCGTTCAAGCCTATATGATTGAACGGATATATCAACCCTATATCCATAACTATACCATGCCATACGATCAGTATATGAATACGATCAAAACCGATCAAAAAGCTATGCTCTATGCCCTGATGCGACAAGAAACTCGTCTGATTCCGGGTTTAATTTCACGTTCATTTGCCCTTGGGCTTATGCAGATTATGCCTTTTAACGTCGATAGTATCTCTAAAATCCATCCGATGAAAATAAAATCGTATGATGATATGTTTAATCCGCAGTACAGTATCGCTTATTCAATCGAGCATATGAAACACATCGAAGCGACCCTTTACAATCCGGTACTGATGGCGTATGCGTATAACGGAGGGATCGGATTTACCAAACGGCTATTGCTCAGCGGAGCGTATTTCAATCCGGGCGAACATGAACCGTTTATGAGTATGGAATTGGTGGGAAATGCAGAGAGCCGCGAATATGGCAAGCGGGTACTTGCCAATTATGTAATCTACAAAAATATTTTAGGTGAGAAGGTATCGATAGCTGCTATTTTTGATACTTTAACACAACCTTCCCTGTCCGATTATTTTCGAGCTGAAGGGCTAAAGAAGAGTCAGCAACTGAGTCAAAGCGAATAAAAAAGTATTTATTCCAGTTGTTCTGAACCGGAATCAAAGTGCGTCTTGGATCGCTTTGATCCAGCTCTTCCAAGATCGTTGCTTTTTTACCGTTCAAAGTCAACGTATACCCATAAGTATTTAAATCCCATTTTCGAATATCACGATTGTCCCGCTCAAAATAGACTGCCGCGATAAAATATTCCCCATCTTTGTATTGGTCCGGGTAAATAGGGTTGAGATAGAGTGTTGACAGGATTGCTTTTGTCTCTAATGACAAGACAATGGCTCCGGTTCGAAGCTGTTCCACTGCACGTTCATGTGACGCATCCATTTTAAAAAGATCAAAAGCCCCTTTTTGAGAACATCCGCTGAAAGCCAATAAAGCGGCCATTGCTATCCAAGAAAATCGCATTTCTATCCTTTAGTCATCGAATAATCGCTATTATACGTCAAGAAGCCTTAGAAGTTTTTTCCCCAAACAGATCATTCTTCTATTAAAGAAAACGGATCCCTCCAAAGAGGAAGGGTCAACGTAAATAATGTTCCATCTTCAACGTTAGAGACCTCAATCATTCCTCCCATTTTGGTTCGTATGATCGCATACGACATATACAGCCCTATCCCGCTCCCTTTCCCCTCTTCTTTGGTAGTAAAATAGGGTTCAAAAATACGTCCTATCACCTCGGGTGCGATTCCTCCGCCGTTATCTTGAATACTAACCGCTCCGTAGGTATCATCTCCAAAAATACGAATCATGATGGCGGGATCGGGGGGATTTTTTTCGATCAAAGCATCCCGCGCATTATTCAAAAGATTGATTATTACCTGTTTGAATTCTCCCGTGGAGCCATAGACTTCCAATGCTCTCTCAGAATATTCAACATTGATACTAATGCGATGAGACTCAAGCATGCCGTATAACAGTTGAACCGATTGTTCAACCGCTTCATTCAAATCAAAGGGGCTGTTCTTCTGGTCAGGTTTAACGAAGTTTCGAAAATCTTCAATTGTCTGAGACATAAACTCAATCTGTTCCATCGATTCCGTAGTCATGGAGTGAAGGTAGTGTTGATCCAATCTTCCGCTTCTATGCGCATATTGGGTATCTTGTACAATGACACCGAGCGTGTTGAGCGGTTGACGCCACTGATGAGCGATATTATCAATCATTTCACCCATAGCAGCCAGTTTGGATTGTTGAAACAACATCGCTTTTTGGTACTCTATCTCACTTTCAGTGCGGTCGAGTTCTGATTTTAAGAGACGCTTTTGCTCTGATGAGCGCTTTATCTCTTCCATAAATTGCTTGGTATTACGGTAATCGATAAAGAACATTAACATTGAAAGAATAAATAGATAAGAGATCAATGGAATCTGGAAATATCCGATAGAAATATAGATATTGTACTGCCATGCAATATAGGTCACACCAAAGCTTATCCCAAACAATGCCATAAAAGAGAGGAGTATGCTCAAATAGCGTTTACGAACCATTAAAACCAATAAAATCACTGCGATTACAAACGATAAGAGAAGATTGAACCAAGGAAAAAGTGAAGGCTGAACCTTTAAATCATTGTTTAAAAGATTTTCGACCATAGTTGCGTGAAGATATACTCCCGGTAAAATCGTACCGTTAGCAGTTGTATGCCACGTATCCAATCCCAAGGCCGTTGTTCCGATAAAAACAAATTTATTTTTTAATATTTTGGGATCAATTTTACCGCTGAGCAAATCATAGGCTGAGACTCTATGATACGCTTCAAAAGAATAAAACGTCAACAGTGCGTTTGCATACTTATCTACTGAAAATCGGCTATTTCCGATGTTAAATTCAAAATCACCTTTCAATGATGAGATCGGATGGGTAGAAATAGAAATATTTTTCGATGCTACTGCCGCAATCCCCAGCGTTGGAATCAACTCATCATGATGACGCATAAACATGGATAACCGTCGAAATGTTCCGTCATTATCGGCTACGGCATGAATATGTCCTATCCCTTTTGAGCGTTGTTGATAAATCGGCAAACTGCATACCATTGCATCGATGTTTTCCAATTGTGCTGTTTCAATACGCTGATCTTGGATACGCGAAGGGGGAAGCAGGCATTCTTTGGGATGCATGCTGATATCACTGAAAACGGGAAGAATAGTATTCGACTGCATCAGTGCGTCGGATAAAATTTGATCGTTATCCAACAAAGGTTCTGGAAGTCCATCGACACGGATATCCAAATCAAAAAAATCTCGGTAAAACCTTTGGAGCGTATCCGGTGATGATCGATCTTTTTCTGAAAAAACAATATCCAAAACAACAGCCGTTGGTTTGGCATCACTAATCCGATTGATAAGTTCTGCGGTGATGACTCTGGGCCACGGCCATTGACCGAAAGCCTTCAGACTTTTATCGTCGATCTCGACAACAACGGTAGAATCAGGAGTATGGGATGGAGGAAAATCGCTGCTCAATTGATCATATATCTTGTAATCAAGCTGGCGAAGCAGAGGTGCATTCCACCAAAATAGGTAAAATAAACCCGTCAGTAGTAATGAACCCGCTGCAAAAATGAGAGATTTCACGATTAGCGAACGATCACTTCTACACGACGATTTTTAGGTTCCGGCACACCATCTTCGGTTGGAACAATGGGATCATTTTCTCCATACGATACCACACTGGTACGTTCCATATTGACGTTTCGCTCATGCAAAAACTTCTCAACGGCATGCGCACGTTCGAGCGCGAGTTCATAGTTTTTATCCGCATCTCCGTCACGATCGGAATGACCGATTATATCGATAGAGGCAGGATCATATAAAGCGATAGTTTTAATCAGTTCTTCTACCTGATCTTTCGATGATTGTGCTATTTCTGCCGTTCCCGGTTCAAAATAGAAGAGCGTTGATACCGCCTTACTCGGAAGATTCCCCAGTACGTCAGCGTATTTTTTATTGACACTATCGGGATCGAGCTTTTCAACATCGCTTGGTTTTTTGTCCGGTGCACTCAGGCTTGTCGCATAATAAGGCTGGTCTATTGTTACTTTACCTAATTGGGTTGAAACATCAATCGCATTATGGGAGGTATTGTTTTCAAGCAATATCACTGTAGTAGAAGGCTCAGAGGTGATAAACGGCAGGGACAAAATAAATGCACTCCAAATCAATAACGCTTCCATTATTCAACCTCTACTACAAATTTAGTTCCGCGAATTCCGACAACTCCTTGCGGTACTTTGAAACTTACTTTTTCAGGAGCCAATTTACCGATTCTGCCTGATTCAAATACTGCACTTCCTTTGTGAAGCGACAAATCAAAACGGAAGGCTTTTTGAGAAGGGGCAAAGAGATAATCATCAATCTCCAAAATACTTTTTGATCCAATGGATATACGGGTTCCATCATTAAATGATAGTCCGGTTCCCCCTTTTTCTTCCGTCTGTATTACATCATGTGAAAAGAGTTTTTCCCCTTTTTTGGCAGGGTGAATTGTATTTTCTCGTTTGATGCTGACATCACCTTTGAGACTTTTAATAAATGCAACCGATTCTTGTGCCTGAGCAGACAATGCAAGCGTCAAAACGAGGGCAAAAACTTTCCATATCATTCAATCTCCTTGATAGCGTAGAGGGGGGTGTTTTTCTTCGAACAACTTTATCGTATATCGACTTACAATCCATTTTAATCAATTGTTTCACTTCTTTAGAAAGTTTAAAATGAACCTAGACTATAATATCCCTAATTTTACGTGAGGGTTATTGATTTGAAAAAACGTTTAGCAGTTGCATTCACAGGTCCCTCAAATAGCGGCAAAACTACCTTGATCCTCAAAGTAGCGCGAAAATTGATCCATGAACACAATTTAGAAGTCGCTATCATCAAAAATGATCCGAAAGACAAAGCTCAGTTTGATGTTCCGGGAAAAGACAGCTACAAATTCAGTGATACGGGAGCCGAGGTTATCGTCACCTCCCCTACCCGTACCACCTATTTTTCGCAACGTCACAAAGAGTTAGACGAATTAGTTTCGCTTTTCGGTGAGTTTGACGTATTGCTCGTTGAGGGGTTGAAAAATCTTCCGCTTCCGCGTATCAGTATCTTTCGAGGGCACATCGATACCGACTACTTTCCGTATATGAACGCTTTAGCGATCGATGAGAGTATAGATACGGCGCATTATGATATTCCTCATGGAATAGACATCCTCGATCTCAACAACCCCGATCAGGTGATCGAGTGGATTTTAGCTCACGCAAAGGTTATAGAATGAATGTTATTTTAGAAGCGATCCAAAAAAGCGCTATTCGGATTAAAAACGCCATTGATGTTAAAGATATCGGCTACTCTCAAGAACAAAACAGCTCCGGTGAAACTCAGCTTCAACTCGATATCCAAAGTGATTTGATTATCGAAGAGGAACTGAGCCGTGTCGAAGGTGTTCATACGATTGCCAGCGAAGAGAAAGAACACCCGATGGTGCTCAACGAAAACGGTCACTATTTTATTGCCTTTGATCCGCTGGATGGTTCATCTCTTGTCGATGTTAATCTCAGTGTCGGATCAATCTTCGGTATTTATGAGGGTGAATTTACTCCGAGTAAAATGGTCGCGAGCTGTTATGTCGTCTATGGACCGCGTGTTGAGTTGGTATTTGCGGATGAGCATAATGTTTCTCTCTATCTGCTTCAAAACGGTGAGTTTGAGTTTGTTAAACATATTCAACTGAATGAAAAAGGGAAAATCAATGCACCGGGCGGAACGCAACAATGTTGGGCTCCTTTTCATAAAATCATGATTGACAGTTTCTTTGCACGCGGCTATCGCCTCCGCTACTCCGGCGGTATGGTTCCCGATCTTCATCAAATCCTCCTCAAAGGGGGCGGTTTGTTCAGTTATCCGGGCGCAAGTGATAAGCCGGAAGGGAAACTTCGAATGTTGTTTGAAGTATTCCCTTTCGCCTTTATTTTTGAAAAAGCCGGTGGAAAAGCGATCGACGGTACAGTACGTGTTCTAGATAAAGAACCTAAACACGTTCACGATACCAGCCCCTGCTTTTTCGGTTCAAAAGATGAAATTAATGAGGTTATGAGTGTCTATGCCGGACAGCAATAATGAATATGAAGAACTATTGGATGAAGCCATAAAAATTCTCCAAGAGTGCCAACAAGAGCATGATTTAAGCAGTTGCTATGTGTGTGAAAAATGTATCGGTTGCGAAATCCGCACCAAATACATTCGAAGTGTGTATGAGAGTATGTCCAAAGGTGAAACCGGCGGGTTTGATTTTTAATACAACGATTGAATTTCTTAAGGATAAAAAACAACAATGAAGAATTACATTACGACTCCTATCTACTACGTCAACGGCGAAGCCCATATAGGTCATGCTTACACTACGTTCATTGCAGACACACTTGCACGTAATTCACGTCTAATCGGAAATGAAACCTATTTTCTCACCGGAACGGATGAACACGGTCAAAAAATCGAAGAAGCGGCTAAAAAACTGGAAAAACCGACGCAACAATTTGCGGATGAGATCAGCGCAACGTTCCGTACTCTTTGGGACGAATTTGAAATTAGTTATGATCAGTTTATCCGCACAACCGATGCATCGCATAAAGTAGGCGTTCAAGCCGCATTTCTTAAGATGTTTGAAAACGGCGATATTTACAAAGATTTTTACGAAGGAAACTATTGCGTCAGCTGTGAGACCTTCTTCCCTGAATCTCAGCTCATGGAAGGCGGATGTTGTCCTGATTGTGGAAGAGCAACTACAATTCTCAAAGAAGAGAGCTACTTTTTCAAACTCTCCAAGTACGAAAAACCGTTGTTAGAATATTATGAAGCCCATCCAGAATTTATTCTCCCGAAATCACGCCGTAATGAAGTGATCAGTTTTGTCAAAGGGGGTCTTAACGATCTCTCCGTCACCCGAACCAGCTTTAGCTGGGGAGTACATCTGCCTGAATCACTTAATGAGCCGCGCCACGTTATGTATGTATGGCTCGATGCACTCATGAATTATGTTACCGCACTTGGATACGGTTCGGATGAAGCAAAAATGGAATTTTGGCCTGCAACAACTCAGCTTGTCGGTAAAGATATTCTCCGTTTTCATGCGATTTACTGGCCGGCATTTTTGATGAGTCTCGGATTGCCTTTGCCGCGCCATATCGGTGCACACGGATGGTGGACACGTGATGGTGAGAAGATGTCAAAATCCAAAGGAAATGTCGTTGACCCACGCGAAGTTGCCAAACACTACGGCGTCGAAAACTTCCGCTATTTCATGATGCGTGAAGTACCGTTCGGTCAAGACGGAGATTTCTCACAACGTGCCCTGATTGACCGTATGAACTCCGATCTCTCTAACGATTTAGGGAATCTTCTTAATCGTATCATCGGGATGTCTGAAAAATACTCCGATTTTGTGATCAACAGTATCGATGTAGAGAAATATCATGCTAAAGAGCTAAATGACGCGCATGCCATCTTAGACTCTTTGGAAACCTATTTAGGTGAATTGCAGCTTCACCGTTACCTTGAAGAACTGTGGAAAGTGTTTACCATCGGCAATAAAGCGATTGAAGAGCATGCACCTTGGGTTAAGATCAAAGAGGGACGCAATGATGAAGCACTCGCTACGGTTGCCTTGGTCGCTAACCTGTTGGCTAAAGCATCAGTAATGCTCAACTCTATCATGCCGAATACCACAGCGACAATTGCCGATGCACTCGGATTTGAGATTACAACTGAGAGTTATAACCGTCTCATCCTCAATAAAGGACTTCTGGAAACCTTTACAATCAAAAAAATCCCTCCACTTTTCCCGCGTGTGGATGAACCGTTGATGCAAGAGGCTCCAAAAGCGATGATTGATGAAGCACCTAAAGCAGAGCCGAAACCTAAAATGGAAGATAAAAAAGAATCTACCGTTTCCGAAGACGGTCTTATCACTATCGACCAGTTTTTCCAAACCTCGATCAAAATCGGAACTGTTTTGGATGCCGAAGAGGTCCCTAAAAGCTCAAAGCTCCTAAAGCTCAAAGTTGATTTGGGTGAAGAGTCAGCGCGACAAATTGTTGCGGGGATTCGAGAATACTACAGTGCCGAATCGCTCGTTGGAACTCAAGTATGTGTTGTTGCCAACCTCAAGCCGGCAAAATTGATGGGTCTTCTCTCTGAGGGGATGATTCTAGCGGCAAAAGACGCGGATGGGCTTTGTTTGGTTCGACCTGAAAAACCACGCTCATGTGGAAGTTCGGTTGGATGAGACTTGAGAATATCCTCGCACTGAGCAAAGGGACTCTTTTAGGAGATCCTTCGATCAGCCTTTTTGAAAGTGTCGTCTTTGATCCTTCCAAAGTAAAGCGTGGATCTTTTTTTATCGCTTATTCGCCGGAAGATATCCCTGAAGCGCTCCAAAACGGTGCGTATGGCGTTATGTTCGATAAACCGACCCAAATCAGCGACAGTGAAATCGCTTGGATTAAAGTTGACAATATTGATTTGGCACTGAAAAAACTCCTCCGTTTTTATCTCCTCGAAAAAGAGCTTCAGGTATATGCCTGTGATCCGATCACACTCCATCTCTCCTCTATGATTTCCACTCCGTCCAATTTTTGCAATGTTGAGGGATCGATGCGCGAGATTTGGGAAAAACTCTGGCCTCTGGAAAAAAAATCAATCGTCTTGTTTTCCCCTGCCCTCACCGATGCGGATATCTTTATTGAACACTCTCAACTTATCCGTGCTCAAGAAAAAACGATTACGATTATCGAGCAAACCCTCTTTGAAACCTCGTTTATCCACAATGATACCTTTTATGAACGGCAGATGCTCTCACCGTTCTTTATTCCGTATCTCGAACATATTCTCTTTTTTTATACCTTTTTGCGGATTCCGTTTCAGATACGGGGATTTAGTAAAATGGGACATTTTATCCCTGTCTTTACCAATTCGCGTTTAGAGAGCAAAGAGTTCGGCAGCAGTGATCGTGTCGTTATTTTTGAACCGCTTTTAGAGCTGATCGATGAGCAGATCGATTTTCTCGATGCTCAGGCCGCTTGGGCAAAAATTATCTATTTGATACCTGAATCGATGCGATCTTCCCTAACCATCGGGATAGAAAATATCTTTTTTTACCGCTATCCTGAAGAAGTTTTGTCCATCTTGCAATCCAAAAGCTTCCATTTTGCCCTTGTCGCAGGGGTAGATAAAGGGATTTTAAATCCGTCACGTTCGGCTATGAAACAGCTCGAACTGCTATTTTAGACTCTATCAGATAAAAATCTATTTTGTTTCCATAAAATAAAAACGTTTTTCTTCAAAAATACTAATACACACATCAACTACTTCGGCATCCAATCTGATTCCCCGCTCTTTTAGAATCGCTTCTAATGCCGCGTCAATCCCTAATGCCGGCCGGTAAGGACGATGAGAAGCCATTGCTTCGACAATATCAGCGATGGTAAGAATACGTGCTTCTAAAAGTATATTATCGCCTTTTAGACCAAAAGGGTAACCTGAACCGTCCATTTTTTCATGGTGTTGCTGAATAATTGTAGCAACCGGCCATGGAAATTCGATCCCTTTGAGTATCGCATACCCTGTTTCCGGATGGGTTTTTATCATTAAAAACTCAATATTGCTTAGTTTGGTAGGTTTACTCAATATCTCGGCAGGTATTTGAATTTTTCCAACATCGTGAATCTGTGCCGCCAGACGCAACCCTTCGATTCTCTCATGTCCCATTCCCATCTCTTGAGCAATAGCACATGCGAGTGATGCGACCCGTTTTTGGTGACCTGCCGTATAAGGATCACGCATCTCAATCGTTGTGGCGATAGCGGCAACGGTATCGATGAGTAAATCCGCAATGGTTTGTTTATTTCGAAGCAGTGTTTCTTCGGCATTCACGCGCCATTTTTCTTCTTCAAAATTTTTCAAAGCAAATGAGATATCACCCACCATCTCTCGGAGCAACGTACGTATCTCTTCATCAAAAAAATCTTTTTGATCGGAGCAAAAAGTCAAGATACCACATGCCGATCTCTCATTGCATAAGCGAAAATTGGCGAACGATCTGATGCTGTATTTTTTTCCAAGATCATGACAGATTGTTAGATCGGCAGCAGGGTCATCAATATCATTAATAATAAGATCAGAATTGTCTTGAAGCCCCTCACGGTAAAAATTCCCTTTTTGGTTTAAAAGTGTTTTCAGATCAGCAATAAATTCCTCGTTTCCTCCACCCACGGATTGAAGCTCAAACTCTTCCGTTCGAGGATTGAAAGTAGTGATCCAACAATAATTAAACTTTCCATTCTCAATCGCAACCCGACAAATTTCATCAAATAACTCTTGCGGTGTTTCTGAATAGACAATTGCCTGATTGGTAAAACTAAGAGCGCTATAAAGCTCTTTTTGCCGAATCAAACGCTCTTCATTGGCTTTTTCTGCGGAAATATCCGTTGCTGTACTGATATAGCCTGTAATTACGTCATTCTCAATGATCGGTGCGACTTCTCCTAATATCCATACAAAACTTCCATCTGTTTTTTGAAGATGAACCTCTCCTGAAATCGGGGCGTCAAGCAAACATGGATCGTCTATACCTGTAATCTCCTGCCATTTTTTATTGGCATAAATGCATTGTCCCTGAGTATCGGTTCGTATGATTCCGATGGGTGCAACAGAGGCAAGGGTTCTAAAAAGTGATTCACTTTTGGAGAGTGATTCGAGTGTTTTCCGTTTTTCGGTGAGTATGTTGACACGCTCAATACCACGGCGGATCGCCGGCAATAAACGGGTAAAATTTTGTTTTAGGATAAAATCCTGAGCCCCTTCTTGCAATGCCATAACAGCCATCTCTTCACTGATCTTACCCGAGATCAAAATAAACGGGATATCAAGATCAAAACTGTTAAAAAGTTTTAACGCTTCCATCCCGCCAAATCCGGGGATGATAAAATCAGAGAGGACGATATCCCATGAATCATTTCGCAACGACTCTTGCATCTTTTCGGCGGTATCGACACGAAAAAGGGTAACTTCCCATTCCCCGCGCCTCAACTCTCTCTCAAGCAATAGTGTGTCATCTTCAGAATCATCAATAACCAAAACGCGCAGTAACTCTTTTTCCATGAATTTTATACCTCTGCTGATTCGTTGGTCAGTAGCCAATACATCCCGATTTGGGTAACGGTCTCGATAAAGGTATCAAAATTGACGGGCTTGCGGATGTAGCTGTTAGCACCCAGATCATAACCACGCACAACATCCTCTTCCTGACGTGATGAAGTGAGAATAACGACAGGAACTCGCTTGAGAATAGGATCATGTTTAATCGCTTCGAGCACTTCGAATCCTCCAATTTTCGGAAGTTTTAAATCAAGCAAAATAAGTCTTGGATGATCTGCGGTATTACGTCCTTCAAATTCCCCTTTCCCAAATAAAAAGTCCAATGCTTTAGCGCCGTCTTCTGCAACTATCACATTATTAATAACATGCCCCTTTTTTAGAGCCCGCAGGGTAAGCATTACATCATCAGGGTTATCTTCCACCAGTAAAATGTATTGATTGATCATGATTTGTCCTCCGTGTGTTTATAGGTTGATTCACTAAGTCCCAAAACAAAAAAGAAAGTAGACCCTTTTTCGATCTCACTCTCTGCCCAAACGCGGCCAAGATGCCGTTTGATAATCCGGTACACCATAGCCAAACCGATCCCGTTACCGGCAAATTCCTCTACCGTATGAAGACGTTGAAACGGTTTGAATAATTTATCCACATACGACATATCAAATCCTGCACCGTTATCTCGGATGAAAAAAACTTTTTCACCGTTTTGTGTCATCGATCCAAATTCGATTGTAGCGGTAGGATGCTGCGAGGTATATTTCCAAGCATTCCCCAGAAGATTATCCAAAGCAATGTGCATGAGATTTGCATCGACATAACCGTTCAAGTCATTCCCGATAATAACTTCAACATGCCGTTCGGGGTTCTGTCGTACTAGTTCCGAGATAATTTGACGTGCTATAACGCCTAAATCGATCGTAGAAGGGACCATCGAAGTACGGGTTTGACGGGAGAGCTGAAGCAGATCATCGATCAGCCCTCCCATCTTTTGACTGGCCGAGCGGATACGGGAGAGATAATCTTGCGCCGTTGCGTCAAGCTTACTACCATAGTCTTCGAGAAGTGCCTGAGAAAATCCATCCGTCGCACGCAATGGGGATCGCAGATCGTGTGAAACCGAATAGGTAAAGGCCTCCATCTCATCGTAAGCACTTTGAAGTGCGGCTGTACGCTCCACTACTTTGCGCTCCAATTCGGCATTGAGAGTATGTATTTGATCTTCCGCACGTTTTTTTTCTGTAATATCTCGAACAATTTTCGAGATACCAATAATCTCTCCATTTGAATCTTTAATGGGTGAGAGGGTTACGGAAACATCGATGTTAGAGCCATTATTGGCGATAAATACCGTTTCAAACTGTTTAAATGAAGCTCCATCTACAATTTGATGCGTGATTAGATCTTCTTGTTGCACCCAACCGCCCTGATAAAGAATCATAATAGGGTTACCAATAATCTCTTCGGCTGTATAACCGAAGAGTTTTTCGGCTGCGGCATTCCATGACAAAATCATCCCATCAAGCGATTTTGTCATAATGGCATCCGTAGAAAACTCAACAATACTAGATTGTATTTCTCGACTAATAAAATTTTTGTTCTTTTCTGCAATAAAACGGATAAAATAGAGAAGGACAAATAACAATCCTCCCAAACGGATGAAGTGCCAATACCACCAATAAGATTTCCAAATTGCCGAATTTTGAAAAAGAAATGCAGCACTCCCCAGCATGATGGTGAGGCCAATAAAATAGAGGTCTTTCGGTTCTTGCTCCATACGGTAGTAACGGATAAAAGAGTATGCCGCTGCAAAAAATAAAAAGCCGGATAGATCATTTAAGACAATTTCACTTGTCGAGAAATTGCCATTAACAATTGCAGATGGAAGTATTTCACTATTAAAGAGTAAAAAGATTGCAATACTTAGTGTGGCTATAGCTGTTACGATAGGTATGCCATAATAGAGGGAACGGGAAACTTTTTTTTCAGGAAGAAATACACTAAGGAAAAGGATACTCCCCAATAATAGCCCAATCGTATGCAACCAAACGAAAAGTGAACCGGGAAGGCTGATAGCATGAAATAATTCGAAGATACCCATCGCAATAAGGGCAATGGAAGCAAAATGATAACGGCTTAAATATTGGGAGTCATTGTCAAATTTAAAAAGAAAAAAAGCGAGAAAAAGGGCAATAATAGAACCGGAAGCTTCCACTGTAGCATGAATAGGAACACTTTGTTTTGAATTAGAAAAATCGAGTAACCATACCCCTATACTGCTTAAGATCAATATACCGATCCATACACCGATAAGGTAAAAGATAATATTTTCTTTTTTCATCCTCAAATCCTATTTGAGTAGCTTTTATGATATTACATTATTCAATGTTAATATAAACTTGGAAAGAAAAATTTAATGCATCATCTGTGTACGCTTCAATTCTTTACGCAGTTCTCGCTCATTTTCCAAAATACTCCGTACCAAAGCATGAAAATCACGTGAATGGTTCATATGGCGTAAATGGGCTAATTCGTGAACAATAATATAGTCGATATGCTCATACGAGAGCTGCATCATCATCGTATTGAGGGTTACAATCCCCTCGCTGCTACAGCTCCCCCATCGCCGCCGCATCTTTTTAAACCGTATCTCTTTGGGGTGTAAATTCATCTTTCGAGCATAATGCGATACACGTGAAGGGAGTGTTAAAAGTGCCTCATTTTTGTAGAAATGATGGTAATATTTTTCAATATCAATGGTGTTTTTAGCTTTTTTTAGTCTTTCGGACAAATTTAAAAACTGAGTGATTGGTAGACATTCTCCTCTGAACCGGATGGTTTCACCAAGGGTATGATAGGTCATTGTAGCGGATGCTATTACAGATATTTTAGAGCGAATCCAACTTTCTCTCTCACGCAAAATCATCCGTATCCGTTTTTCATCTTTGATCGGAGTCCGAATACATACCTCACCGTTATGGGTGATCGTGATATACGTATTACGGTTCCGGGGACGGTAGTGGATCGTTATGGGTGACGTGTAAGAATCAAACATACTCTATTGGATCAACCGCTCCGGCACGTTCAAAGCCGCGTAAGCGCAATCGACAGCTGTCGCAAACTCCACATGCCCTCTCCTCGCTTTGATAACAGCTCCATGTCAAATGCAATGGTGCACCGAGAGCTAATGCTTCTTGTACAATCTGTGATTTTTGTAAACGGACAAGAGGCATTTCAATCGTCACCTTCGTGGAATCTTTGGTCCCCAGATTTGCCGCTTTGGTAAATGCTTCGATAAAAGACTCACGACAGTCAGGATAGCCGCTGCTGTCCTCTTCGACAACTCCGATGGCAATGGCAGAACACCCCTCTTTTTCGGCAATTGCCGTAGCGATAGAGAGAAAAATACCGTTTCGAAACGGTACGTAGGTGATTGGAACCCCCGCTTCGATCCCACCCGTAGGTACATCGATACTATGATCCGTCAGTGCCGATGCCCCGATGGTTTTAAAAAAATCAAGATCGATCTCGTATTTTTCACGCACCTCTAAATCATTGCAGATAGAACGAAAAGATTCAAGCTCTTTATCCGCCGTGCGTTGACCGTAATTAAAATGGAGTGCTACAATTTCGTAGCCGCGTGAGCGCATGATGTAAGCAACGAGGGTTGAATCCATCCCGCCGCTCATAATACAAAGTGCTTTTTTAGTCATAATGATCCCTTTCATGAGATTTTAGCAAGGGTAGGCTTATGCTACAATGTCATCATGATAGAACTTGATAACCGAACCGACAAAAATTACAATTTTCCTCTTTTGGAACAAATAGCTGAGGCTCTTACGAAAGAGGATATTGAGCTTATTCTCACCGATAATAATGAGATAGCCGAGATTAATCGTGAGTTTCGCAACATTGACAAACCGACGGATGTCCTGAGCTTTCCAAGTGAGCCGTTTCCGGGTGCACCGTTGGGGAGCATCGTCATCAGTGTCGATAAAGTCCAAAGTGTCGCCAATGATCTAGGCCACAGTGAAGACGATGAAATCGCCCTCCTCTTTATCCATGGCATCCTTCATTTGCTCGGATTTGACCACGAAATCGATAGCGGTGAAATGCGACAAAAAGAAGTAGAGTTGATCGAAAAATTTGCACTGCCAAAAAGCCTTATCGTTAGGACATTGGAAGAATAGTTTATTTTTTAATGTATCCCAAATCATCAAGCTTATTGTAGATTGATGAGACTATCCCTCCGGTAGCTTCACCGCCGTGTCCTCCATGTTCAACCAACACCGTCACAATAAACTGAGGGTTTTCGGCAGGTCCATACGTCGTGAACCATGCATGTGAACGGCTGAAGTAATCCATAGAGTGCTCACTTTGGCGCTGTTTAACGTTTTGGGCGATCCCCGTAGTTTGAGCGGTACCGGTTTTTCCGGCAATCGGGAAACGGGTGCTGACAAACCCTTTTGCCGTCCCGCCCGGGTCATTACATACTCCACGCATGGCTCGTTGAATAATCGGAAGTTTTTCTTTTTCAACAGTCGTTAAAACATCCAACGGCGTAGGAGTATAGGGATTATTTCCGATCGTTTTTGCAACGTGCGGTACCGGAAGTTTTCCGGTTGCCATCAGAGCGGTAAATTGCGCCATTTGCAGTGGTGACACGAGAAAATCCCCCTGACCGATCGCCGTATTAAGGGTTTCACCCTGATACCACGGTTTATTGTATTTCTCCCGTTTCCATGCACGGCTAGGGACGGTGCCGATAAACTCATTGGGCAGATCAATACCGGTTTTTTTCCCTAATCCCATCCGTATAAGATTGGTACTCATTCGCTCTATTCCGACTTGGAGAGAACCTTTATAAAAATAATCATCACAACTTTGGGTAATTGCTTTGGAAAGTTCTGTGGTACCGTGACCTTTACCCTTCCAACAACGGAAAGCACGATTACCAAGTTTCATAGATCCGCTGCATTGAACCGTGCTTTGTTCATTAAGCATACCAGAGGTTACATAGATAAGTCCCATTCCCGTTTTAATCGTAGATCCCGGCGGATAAAGACCGTTGATAATTTTGTTCGTGAAAGGGGCGTCAACACTGTTCATGAGTCGATTCCATTCATCTGAACTAATACCAGAGACGAAGGTGTTGAGATCGTATTCAGGATAACTCCCTGCAGCATAAATAGCACCGTGTACATCCATAACAACGATCGTCCCTACCCGCTTTTCAAAAGCCTGCGTAATGAAGTTTTGAAGTCTCATATCGATGTTGAGGACTAAATTATGATTTTCTTGAGTAGCACTTCTCCCTATCTCTTCGATTTCAACATTATGGGCGTTCACTTTGATGCGGCGTTCACCTGCGACACCTTGTAAATAGTGGTTGTAATATTTTTCGATACCGTTCTTGCCCACATGACCCAAAAGTTGTAAAGAAGGGTCCTTATCAATCTCTTTTTGGTTGGCTTTCGCCACATATCCGATAAGATGGGAAGCGACCGCTCCATAGGGGTATAATCGTTTTGGCGACGGTGATATCTTGATCGTATCACGTAAGTTCATTAATGAATAGAGGGGAATGATGGTTTCATGAGGGATAAAGTCAACAACATCGATAAATGCATGGTTGTAGTATGAATCTTCCTGTTTATAGGTCTTGGCTATCTTTTTGCCATCCAATGTTGGAATCATTGAGAGAAGATAGGCTATCTCTCCATCCAACAATGTCGTATCTTTCCCTTTGGTGAGATGCGGAGCCAAAGCAATTTTGAATCCCAACTCATTAATAGCGATGGGCTCAGAGGTACGATCGAGAATTTCTCCCCTAACCGGGGCTGAAAGTTCGGTCTTAATACTGTTGTTTTCAGAGAGAACTTCATAATATTCATTTGACTGAACCGAAAGGTGAAAAACCCGCACCAGCAGTCCAATCCAAACAAGGACAAAAAAAGAGAGTAATATTCGTACTTTCATATCAACGTCGCAATCACTAAAAATTCAACAATCATGTAGAGTCCGATATGCCAATCTATGGCTGGAGCAGGGAGTAATAAAACTCCGTTCGCAATCCAAATGTAGAGCCAATAACCCGGATATGCCAAAGCCACAAAAATGGCGCCCATACATATACGGCACTGGATAAGTTGCTCTAGTTTCGGGAGCAAATAGCGTGATAACACCGTAAAAAAAAGAATCGTACTTCCAAACCAAAACCCCTTTTCCGCTTCAAATATCAGCAGCATCACCCCCACAATAATCAATCCGAAAAGATCATGTTTACTCAGGGCATCGTAATAGGCAAAAAACAACACTGCAAGCAACGGCGGCAATAAAAGATAGAGACTGGATAAACTGATATAAACGATAAATAAACCGACTAAAAAAAGTCGGCTTATAACGTTTTGATAAGGGAAACTTCGTTGCATACCGGAAAGTGTTTACATTTAATACAATCTGCCCAAATCTTATGTTCAGGGATAGACTCTTTAGGAATTTCAATAAATCCCAAACGTTCAAAAAAGCGTTGCTGATAGGTAAGGGCCAATACCTCTTTTAATCCTAAACGGCGTCCCTCTTCACACGCATTTTCAACTAACGCACTGCCGATATTCTGCCCTCGATACGCCGTATCGATAATCATTGAGCGTAGTTCAGCCAATGCGGGAGAGTGGATATGCAGTGCGACAAAACCGACCAATTGTTCTCCATCCATTGCTAAAAAATACGATCGGATATTGGTCGCAATCTCATCATTGCTGCGTGATAAGATGACACCGGTTTCTACCTCCGGTGCAACCAATTTCTGCATAGCGGGGATATCACGAAGGGTCGGCTTTTTATAGGTGATATTCATTCATCATCACTTTTCAAAAGACGGTAAATATGCTCAACAATTTTATCAACCCCGCGACGTTTCGAGTTCGAAACCATCAATGCACCCGGAAATCGATTTCTAAGCTCATTAAGCTCTTTTTGGTTGAGTTTGTCAATTTTAGTAAAAATAGTCACAATAAACTGTTCCGGGGTACAAATTTCATGTAAATATTGATCAACAGAGCGATCGATCTCCAAATCAGGATGACGACAGTCGATCAAATGAACGTAGACACGAATTTGTTTGCGTTCTGAGATAAAGTTTGTGAGATTGCTTTCCCAATCGGTTTTTAAGGACTTGGCGACTTTAGCGTATCCGAATCCCGGTAAATCAACAAATTTAGCACTCAGACGCTCATTCGTCTCTCGATCGGCGAATATCACGTCAAAATAATTAATCAGACGCGTTTTCCCCGGAGTCGCCGAAACTTTTGCCAAAGATTTGCGCTGTGTAAGGGTATTGAGCAATGAGCTCTTCCCCGTATTCGATCTCGCCATAAACGCCACTTCGTTTTGGTACTCATTCTCCGGCGTTAAACGGATATTCGGAGCAGACGTTACAAACGATGAATCAATAATTTCAATCATTTCGCCGTACTTTTAGGTTTGGTTTTTTTATCTTCAAGGGAAAAGGTCATAACGACCGGTTCATTATTAGCACTTTCGGCCGATGCATGCCCATGAACAGTGTTAACGATAACTTTATCCCCTTTAACCCGACGGTAATCATCGATGCGGATCAAATCAACTTTTTTGTAAAATTGGTATTCGCTCTCATTGGGAAAATAGATTGCTGTTTGCGACTTACCTTTGTATTTCTCGCCCAATTCGGTTAGGATATAAAACGATACATCCCCTTCGGCAAAATATTTGGTCGGTTTGTTTTCTTTGTCGGTATAAATGGTCACTTTGGTAGCATTCAGTTCATCAGAGCCTTTTGTCACTTTGACATTACCGGTAAACACCGATACCCCCTTTTGCTGATCCCCTTTAAAACTCTCCGAGATCACTTTCAACTCCTCCGCATGCGCTAAAGAGATGAAAAATGGGGCTAAAAATATTAAAAATCGTATCATCATTATTGTCCTATTTTAATTGGTAACTTACACGTACATGATCTGCTGATACCGTATCGTTTTCATTATCGTAATGCAATGTATTACCATCTATCCGATTGGATTTTTGGGTAATCACAAAAGCGCCCTGCGTTTGAATCAGCGAGGTGTCTGTATTGTATGTCCCCTCATTCGATCGAAATTCCAATCCGTCTTCACGAACGTAATGGACATTTCCATTCAGATTGATAACATCACTTTGGTAATCGACATTGTCCGATCTAATCGTCTGAAATAACGTTTTCGTATTATCGCTAAATTTTGCTGATGTTACCGTATAGCGTTCATCAAATTTTTTCCCTTCTTGACCTTCGAGTATATGCTCAATTCCTTTATGGGAAATTTCATACAGAGTGAAGGCAAAAAGTTCTATTTTAGGGATTTCACCCACCTCTTTTGAAAGGGTATAATTGGGGGTAAAATAGTTGTACATCCCGACCAGCAGCCCCAGCAATAGAATAAAAAAAAGATTAATCGACATTTAGATCCATAACGCTAAAAATTTTTCTTCTTCACCGTTACGACGAATCACTTTTTCGATCATTTCACGTACACATGCATTGCCGCCGCAGCGTTCTAAGACATGCGCAAAGGTTTTCAAATAGTCAGACCCGTCTTGGGGTGTATAAGCTTGCCCGGCCCATTGCAGTAAGTTATAGTCATTCAGATCATCGCCGATTACCGCTACTTCATGAGGCTCAATACCGAGTTCTGCGCACATAGCGATTGCAACAGCACGTTTGTCTTTGACCCCTTGATACAAATAAGCGATATCCAGCTCTTTTGCTCGGTTGGTAACGATAGATGAATCACGTCCGGTAATAATAGCGGCCATATGCCCCATTTTAACCCATGCTTTAATCGCGAATCCGTCTTTAACGTTAAAATTTTTGAGTTCTAGCCCATCAGCAGTGTAAATGATTTTTCCATCGCTCATACACCCATCAACATCCAGAATCAACAGTTTAATCATAAAACACCTTTAGTACTCGGCACGCCGGCACGATCATTACGTGCCAATGCACGTCGAAGTGCTACGGCAAGTGATTTAAAGGCTGCTTCAATAATATGATGTTTGTTTTTACCGCGAACCATAATGATATGTGCTGTGATACCGGCGTTAAAGGTAACCGCTCGAAAAAATTCTTCGGCAAGCTCCGTATCGAAAGTTCCGATTTTACCCGACACCGGAACATCGTAAACCAAGAATGGACGATTACTCAAATCCAAGTCGCAGCTAACCGCCGCTTCATCCATGACGATCGTAGCACTTCCGAATCGTTCCACTTTTTCGATGGGATAAATTGCTTCACGAAGGGCTTGTCCCAAAACGATTCCGATATCCTCAACACTGTGGTGATCATCAATGTGAACATCTCCATCGCACGTAATCATCAAATCGATTTGAGCATGTTTGGCAAAACTCTCCAACATGTGATCCAAAAAGCCCACTTTGGTCGATATCGTACTTTTTCCCTCTCCTAAAATTCGAAGTGATAGATCGATATCGGTCTCTTTGGTTTGTCGTTTTTTATGGATCATACTAATTATTCCCCTATGATAAATGAGCCTTCAAAATAGCCCTTTGAGATAAAATCACGTGCCTCGGCTTCACATTTAAATCCGCTCAGCCACACACGAAATAGACGTTTGTTATTATACTCTGTATCTTTGATGATTGCAGAGTAGCCATGAAAGTTTGAATATTTTTGTTTCGTCGTTGTTGCACCTTCAAATCTCTCAAACGAGCCGATTTGAACAAAAAAATTGCTTAAGACGGATTCTCTAGGCCCTTTTGCAATAGCCTGCAAATCGATGGTTCGTGACGAGGAAGGCTCAAAACCCAAGACTTCTAATGTTACAGGTGCCGTCCCTTTTTTATCTACACCGATTTGTTGCGCAGCGGCATAAGAGAGATCGATAATTCGACTCTCGACAAACGGTCCGCGATCATTGATCCGAACGATGGTTTGAGCATTGTTTTCAGTGTTGGTCACCCGAACAACGGTATTCATCGGCAGTGTTTTATGCGCCGCCGTCATGGCGTACATATCATACCCCTCACCATTACTGGTTGATTTACCGTGAAAATCATTTCCGTACCAGCTTGCTCGTCCGCTTAACACATCTCCAACACGAACAACGGTGGGACAGTATTCTTGTCCCATAACGGTATAGGGACGCATCGTAGCTTGTAGTTCTCCGTTCGTTTTATAAATTGTTGAAGAACTCATGGCAAGTTGTTCTGAGGGATATTTTTGAGATGGCTTGGTAGATTGATACGAATAGGAACCGGTTTTTGTAGTACATCCGCCTAATAAAAACAGCATAACAATCAAAAAAGTTTTAATCATCAATTTTTATCTCCTCACCCTCTTTTAATGTATTGGTTAGAAACGGATTTTTAATTTTTATTTGTTCAAGAGTCACATTATACAATTGCGCGACTGAAACAAGGGTTTCACCCGATTTCACCGTGTGCAAACGGGTATTTTTTAAAAAAGGTTTATTGATTGGAATTCTAACCCGCCGATTGAGATTTTTTTCCTCTTTCTCACCAATCATATTTTCCATCATAATAGAGGTTTTAGGAACGTTGTAACGCTTTGAGAGTTGTTCGAGTGTTTCCCCGGATTTAACCCTATGCAGCAGAAAATAGCCTTTCAACTCTTTTGTTCGGAATTTTTGCCGAAATTGATCCAGTTTTTCTTTCGGTATATAGACCGGATAAGATTGGACGTTCGGAGGAGTTACCCCTTTTTTCAGATGGGTGTTAAGTCTTACCAAATTGTTTTTAGGCATTTCTAAAACAGCCGCTATCCGATCGATATTCTCACCTTCAGGAAGATAAACGGTCGCAATAGGATTTTCTTGATTCGTAGTCAGAAGCGAATCATACTGGATTTGAGACAAGAAAAGTTCATCCGTTGACAACAAAGACAAAGCGACAATTTTTCGAATATAGTTTCGGCTTTCATTGGGGAGAAAACCTCGTTTAGGATCGGTTAAAATATGAATATCACTGCTTCCGGCTTTTGCAATAGCTCTTCTAAGCCTTCCATCACCGCAATTGTAAGCAATCAGTGCCAAATACCATTTTCCAAACTCTTTTTTTAATGTACTCAAATAAGCGATAGCGGCACGGGTTGATTTAATGTGATCACGACGCTCATCAACAAACTTATTGACACGTAAACCCTGTAGTTTTCCCGTACTCTCCATAAACTGCCATAATCCGGCAGCTCCGCGAGATGAAGTCGTTTCAACTCTTAGTTGAGATTCAACCAAAACAACAAATAGAAATTCACTCGGCAAATCGGATTGGGCAATCAAAGAAGAGAGCATAGGGATAAAAATATCAGCATTTTCAGAAGATTCCACAAAACCATTCAATGCACATTCGCGTTTTTTCTGAGCGTACACATCATGCAGATAGGGGTCGTTGAGGTAATTAGCGGGGATATCAAAATGACTTAGAACTTCGATCTTTTCACGATCATGCGGATCAAATCCGATTCCATACATAGAGAGGGGGAAAAGAAATATCAATACTATCAGATGCTTCATATCCCCTCCATAACTCTAACCTAAACCAAAGAGATTTTTAGCATTTCGGGTTGTCAGCGATTCGATTGATTCAACACTCATTTCTAATAATTCTCCCATTTTATCGGCCACAAATCGGGTATATGAGGGTTCATTGCGGCTCCCTCTATGCGGGTGGGGTGTGAGGTAGGGGCCATCGGTTTCAATGAGAAGTTTATCGTGTGGAATCTTGGGCAAGATGTTGACCAGTTTTTTGGCATTTTGAAAGGTGACGACTCCGCCGATACCAAAATAAAATCCCTCTTTTGCAAGAGAAAGAAGCTCGTCATCGGCGTTATAGCAGTGCAGAACTCCCCCTACTTCACCAGCACCCTCTTCGAGGAGTACCATTTTTGCATCATGGCTCGCGTCGCGAATATGGATAATCAGCGGCTTTTTAACCTTTTTGGCAAATCGTATATGAGCGCGGAAAACTTCATCTTGGCGGGTTTTTTCGGCATATTTCTCTTCATCGCTCCCCTCAAGTCTAAAATAATCCAATCCGCATTCACCGATCGCAACGCATTTTGGATGAGCGGCATATGTTTCGAAATCAACCGATTCGATATGCTCCATATCATAAGGATGTACCCCAACGGCAAAATAGACATCCTCATACGCTTCGCACAGCTCTATCGCCCGTGGCAGTGTTGCAGGATGGGCTCCGGGGATGATAAACCCTTCCACTCCCGCTTCGTGAGCGCGTGCCATCATCTCTTCAAAATCCTCGCGGTAGCGTTCATCATCCAAATGGACATGGGTATCGATAATCATACGGTTCCTCGGGTACGTTCAAATAAATCTCTTGCAAATCCGCGCGCTTCTTCACTCACGCTGTCTCCGCTAATAATACGGGCAATCTCTTCAATCCGCTCAAGTGGATTCAGTTCCCGGACACGGCTTTCATCATCTTTGTAGATTAAAAAGTGCTGCTCCCCCATCGAAGTGAGCTGAGGCTGATGGGAGATGACAAAAATCTGATAGTGGGTTGAGAGATGACGTAATACTTTAGCCACACTCATCGATTCTTCACCGCTGAGGTTTGCATCAATCTCATCAAGCATTAAAACACCGCCGCCGCTTTGCATACTCTCAACCCCGAGTGCCAGTAAGGCCAGACGAAGCCGATTAAACTCCCCTGAACTGAGGCGGTCGAGTTTTGTACCAGCCAAACCTAATACCGCTTTATCGCATCCCGTAGCACTGAGTACTGAGGATTCCAGTTCCAAGGTTGCCTCTCGCAGATAAAGCATCACCAAATAACCATTTAGAGTACTAAGAGTATCTTTAAGAATACTGTGACGGACTCGCGAAAGTTCCTGTGCGGAGGATTCTAACGATGATTTGAGAGCAGCAATCTTTTTGATAAGATCATCTTTGGAGTGCTCTATCGTCTCGTATGATTCGAGTTCAGATGCTTTTTGATTCCGATATGCCAATGCCTCTTCAACACCGCCATAACGTCGTTTTAGCTCCGATATTTGCTCGATTCGATCCAAAATGGATTCAATCGATACCTCTTCAAGCTCTTCCAAACGCTCCAATGCTCCCTCGAAAATACTACGTAACTCGTTCATCGTATCATCAAAAAATGAACTCTCAATTTCCACCATACCAAGTGCACTGCTCACATGAGATTCGAGAGAGAATATCGCCTGTGCCTGAGTGATAGAAGCTTCAATTTTCTCTTTTTTAGAGAGCTGTTTTTTGATAAGATTTAGCTCTTCATCTTCACCGATTCGAGGTTTTATCGCATCGATTTTACCGATTTCATAGAGGGCAAATTCTTTTAGTTCAGAGAGGTTTTTCTCTTTCTCTTCGATCGCTTTAAGTTGATCAGAGAGCAGTTTGAATTCAGTATAATGCTCTTTATGCGATTGTAATAAAATGAGATGGCTAGGTATTTTTGCACCGACACGCGCATCAACAAGATTCAGTAATGCCGAGGGTTCAAAATCACTGTAATCTTTAAGGCTCAAATGACGCAGATAGGTAGAGCTGATTGACTCCATCGAAGATTTCGAGGTGCTTTGGTTGTTAATAAAATAGCGTGTCTTCTCTTTTTTAACATGACGAAAAATATTGAGAGATTCATTGTGTAGACCGTAACGTTCTTCATCGATATCCCACGAAACGCTCGATTCACATATCTGTGCTTCGACATTTTCCAGCCCTACTGAGGCCAAAATGGAACGCATCAAAATCGATTTTCCGCTTCCGCTTGGGCCGGTAAATACGACAAGCCCAGGATGAAACTCTAAATCAGCCTCTTTAAAAGTTAAAAACTCTTTTAAATAAAATCGTTCTATCACCGATTAATTCCCCCATCCGAGTTTCTCTTTGAGGACTTCAAAATAATTGAACTCCCTGCGGTGAATCAGATGGGCTGCACCGCTGGCAAGTTTGATGTTGACGGTATCTTTATGGCTGATTTTTACCAAATCTTGACCGTCAATAATCACCAAAGCACTCGCATCGGGGGTTTTCATCTCGATTTCAAAATGACCGGGAAAGACCATCGGCCGCTGTGTCAGCGAATGGGGGCATATCGGTGTCAATGCGAATACCTGCGACAGCGGGAAAAGAACCGGTCCTCCTGCAGAGAGGTTATACGCCGTTGAACCGGTAGGGGTTGAAACAACGACACCATCGCCGTAATAGGTGTTAAAACTTTGTCCATCGACGTACGTCTCGATATGGATCATTTTCGCGATTGAGGGGCGAGTTAATACAATATCATTAAAGGCAAACACTTCATTGACCCCTTTTTGGGTAACAATCGTTGCTTGCAAGATGGAGCGTTTATCGATACGGTATTCCCCCTCGATCATCTTATCCACAAACGATTCGAGTTCTGCGAAATCAAGATCGGCCAAAAATCCGAGTTTTCCCGCATGAATCCCTAAAACAGGGATCTGATAACGGTACGAGCGGCGAACAGCCGAGATAAGCGTTCCATCCCCGCCGATGGTAACGAGAAAATCGCTGTTTTCACACATCATCTCAAACGGTTGACCCATAACATCGATCATTCCGCCACTGATATTGTCGATAATCACTTCTATCCCGCGCGATTCAAAAATTCGTTTGGCTTCGAAAAACATCACCTTTAACTCAGGGGTAGAGGGGCGAAGGATCATGCCGACACGCTTAATATTAGTTAATTTCAATCTATTCCCCTCTTTTTTGTATTCTATTATAGCTAACTTGAGACCAAGGACAAAATTTTATGGCTGATTGTAATATTCCAGTGCAATCCCCTCGCGCAACCCGTCATCGATTATAATCGCCTCATTACACCCCATCACTTCATAAATAGCGGTTACCATTAAAATACCGGCGATGATAAAATTTTCACGTCCTACCCCGACGTAACGGATACGTGTTAAGTCGTCCATCGCTAAGAGATCCTCATAAACACGATAACAATCTTCTAAACGCAAGCGATACCCATTGACCTTTTCGGAATCATAGCTCTCATAATCCATCCCAAGCAAATAAGCGGCTATAGTTGTAGGGGTTCCGGCCGTGAGTACCAGCTGAAGCGGATGAGAAAGATCAATCGATCCTTCTATACTCTCTTTAAACTGATTGATTTTATCCAACAATTCTGTGATCGATCCGGCACATTCTGAGAGGGTTACAATCCCCATATTCAAGCTCACGGAATGAGTCTCGCTGCCTGTGCATCGGATGAGTTCGGTGGAGCCTCCGCCGATATCGGCCAATACAAAGGATTGAGGTTTTATATTTAATGCTTCCATCCGATACCGTACTGCATTCAACGTAAGTTCAGCCTCTTTTTGGCTATCAATAATACTAAAATGGATTCCCGTATTTTCTGCAATTTTTTGAAGAATTATGGCTGAATTTGAAGCAAGCCTCATTGCGGCCGTCGTATAGGCAATCACATCATGATTTTTGAAATCGAGTTTTCTCTTAGCTTCCGCAATCGCTTCATTGATACGATACAGCGCATTTTCACCGATCGTATGGGTTGCATGAAGGGCTTCAGCCGTTTTAACGATCTTCTCGAAGCTTTTCCCCCACATTTGACCGTCAAACTCGATAAAACGGATAGTATTGGAACCTAAATCGATTGCTATCATAGGGCTGTGATATCATTAATACGCATTGAGGGCATCCACGTCTCAAACGAACCTTGTTTAAGTACATCAAGATCGAGTTTTGAAGTGTAAACATTTTTAAAATAATCAAATACGCTCATGATTCCCTCGTCGATTCCGAACAACCCAACATAATGACGGATACCCCGTTCTACGATATCTTGCGGTGCTTTCATATGTACTTTATCTTCCAACTGAACGCAATATGCCTGTGCAACC
Source organism: Sulfuricurvum sp. RIFCSPLOWO2_12_FULL_43_24 (assembly GCF_001829605.1). Lineage (NCBI taxonomy): Bacteria > Pseudomonadati > Campylobacterota > Epsilonproteobacteria > Campylobacterales > Sulfurimonadaceae > Sulfuricurvum > Sulfuricurvum sp. RIFCSPLOWO2_12_FULL_43_24. The sequence continues at coordinate 33,826 of NZ_MIBT01000004.1, forward strand.
ACACCCGCCATAGCCGTAAATTTATCGGTAATACCGAAGTAAGGCTCAAAAACCGAAAGGGTCTCTTGGGCAAGTCCTTTTGAGGCAAATTTTTGTGCTTGATCCACCAAATTATTCCATTGCCGCTCTAAAACCTGCGCTTCAGGAGTTTCATAGAGCAACGGATAGGAACTGAGATAGCCAAATGCATTGGAAAGGTTATTGGAAGTAATCGCATCATAAAAGAGATGTTTGACACGAATCGTATCGGCCATCTCTTGTGCTTCGGCAGAATAATCAGGAAAAGATTTTAAAATTTCACACGCTTTTCGGGCATTGGCATAATCACCTTGCAAGTACCCTTTTTGTGCTTGGACATAGAGTTTGTCCGCATAATCCATAATGGCAGTATATTCCGAAAACTCTTTTAAAAACGGATGCATCTTAATCAATTCAAAAAATTTGACAAAATCACGGGCAACAAGTATTTTTTTCATATACTCATACATTTTACGCTGCTCAAAAAGCTGCTGTATCAATATCGTTTTCTCAGAGATTCCCCGATACGGTGCTAACAGCTGACGTGCCTGATCATCCCCATTTTGAGTTAAAATCAACTCTTGGGCTTTGAAAAAAAGTTTTTTCCATCTCATTTCCATTTTACGATAGGGTTCAGAATCTTTAAAAGCGGGAAACTGTTTTGCCATTGAATAGGCAAGCGGGAATCGTCCCTCTTGTACATAATTCTGAAATTGTGTGTATTTTTCATACGCACTGAGCATTTGATTTATCAAGGCATTTTTTTTCGGTATTCCGGTAAATAGGCTCAATATCTCTTTGGCCTTTTGGCGATCATTTTTTTCGAGTAAAAAACGTGCCTTTTCCAGAACATCCGCCCATATCCGCTCAGCGGCTTCATAAGGTTTTGAATAAAAGAGCATTGGATTACTCTCAAGTGCATCGTAAAAGAGTTTATACTGCCCTTCACGAAGCATTTTATAAAGTTGTGCTTCATTCCCGAACAAAGAATAAAAACGGATATTCCCCTCAACGGTACCTATCGCCAAACGAAACGGCGTGTCTACAAAGGCAAGAGAAGTGATTGATTCGGATTCTTTAATGTAGCGTTGAGAGATTTGATCCATTATTTGCAGATCATAAAGCCCGACATACCCCAGTTTGGTCCCGACAAACGCGAAACGTTTATCAAGGCTAATCGTCATCGACGTTACTTCATCGTTCATTTTCGGCAAGCGTTTGATCACTTTGCCATTACGCATATCCCAAACGATCAATGTCCCCTCTTTTTCAACCGAGAGGAGTTTTGCTTCAGGCAAAAAAATCATTTTGACAATTGTGCTGTTATGCCCTCGAAGCTTTATCGGATGCTTCATAATCGCCATATTCAGGAGATTAATCGTTCGATCATAACTCCCCGTCGCAATCCACTGTCCGTTATCACTGAAAGCGACCGTACTGACAAAATCAGCATGAGGAGGCATGGAGAATGCAAGTCTGTCTGTTTTGAGAACCCAGGCAAACGATTTACCGTCTTGCCCGCACGTCACACAATAACGACCGTTCGGATCGATACCGACACTCTCGATTTCCCCTTGGTGCCGGCCAACTTTAAAAAGAAGCTCTTTATCGGGGACATTAAATAAAGCAGCATTATTACTGCCGGGAATTATGGAAATCGAAAACTTTCCATCGGAAGTCATATCGACATGCGAACCGATTAATCGTTCATGAACAATACTGCTTTTAAAACCGCCGACAACCGCGTAGTTTGTTAAATCAATAATCCGAAGGGAGTTTAGAGAATCTATAACCCCTATTTTCCCATCATTAAGTGCTTTTAGCATTAAAATAGGAGCTTTAATATTAAATAATTTTAAAACTTCCATTTCTAATGATCCCTTTAGTGTTCTTCACTGCTGAGATAGCGGTGTTCTTTAAGTAAGGCACGAATCTGGGATTGGTGTTCTTTCCCTTTGGTTTCCAAATGGATCATCACATTCGCATCCCCATACGCCAGTGTCGTTGAGGTACGATCATAATCGATATGAACGATATTGGCATTGAGTCCTTGGAGCATTTCGGTAAGTTTCATCAATGCACCCGGTTTATCAACCAAAGTGACGGTAAGTTTCATTTTACGGCCTGATTTGATAAGCCCTTTTTCAATAATGATCGAAAGAAGAGTCACATCCATATTCCCGCCGCTGAGAACAATACCAATCTTTTTACCTTGAAGATCACTCAGATGAGCGTGTAAAACCGCAGCAACACCCACTGCACCTGCACCCTCAACAACGAGTTTCTGACGCTCTAATAAAAACAAAATCGCATTAGCGATCTCTTCATCATCGACACTCACTATACGATCAACGCACTCTAAAATATGTCCTAATGTCACTTCAGAGGTATCTCGAACCGCAATACCATCCGCAATTGTTCGTACCGACGTGCTGTCAATCGCTCGCTTTGCTTCAAAAGAGTCTCTCATAGCCGGAGCACCCACGGCACTTACGCCGATCACTTCTGTTTTAGGGGAGAGAGCTTTAAATACAGAAGCCATCCCGGAAATCAAACCGCCGCCGCCGACAGGGATCAAAACTGCATCGAGATCATTTATCGAATCGATCATCTCCAGTGCGATGGTTCCTTGTCCCGCCATAACCGCTTCATCCGTAAACGGATGGACAAAAACCATGCCATGTTCACGGCCATAAGCCGCTGCATAGGCATAGGCTTCATCGTAGTTGCTTCCGGCCAAAATGACCTCTGCACCGTAATAGCGTACTCCGTTAATTTTGGTCAATGGAGTCGATTCGGGCATTACAATCAGCGCTTTAGCCTCAAACATCTGTGCCGCCATAGCGACACCCTGTGCATGGTTACCCGCACTTGCAGCAATAACACCGCATGAGCGTTCTGCATCACTTAAAGAGGCTATTTTATTGTAAGCACCACGGATTTTAAAGGCTCCGGTTACTTGGAGATTCTCATTTTTGAGATAAATCTCGATCCCGCACTCTTCACTCAGTCTCGGAGCATACGCGAACGGTGTCTCAACGACCGTTCCGCGAATACGCTCATGCGCTTGATATATTGTTTCTAAATCAACCAAGGATACCCTTTAAGCGTTAATATTTCGATGTTCAACCATCGAGCAATGATTTTGGACGACCCGGATACCGTTACGTACCGCTTTTTCTGCCGCTTCATTGTTCACGATCCCTTTTTGTGCCCAAAATACTTTTACATCACCGCGCAAAATACACACATCGGCAATGGCATCCAGAGCATCAGCTTTACGAAAGATATTAACCATATCGACCGTACAAGGGATTTCGGAAAGCGAACGGTAAACTCTCTCCCCTAAAATCGTCTCTTCTTTCGGATAAACGGGGATAATGGTGTATCCGACGCTTTTGAGATATTCAGCAACGCGGTAGCTGTCTTTGCTTGAATCGGGAGAGAGTCCTAAAACCGCTATGGTTTTTACATCAGATAAAATAGATTTAATCTCTTCGTATGATGCATTGACGCTCGGGCATTCGCACTCCATTAAAAGCTCCTCAATTAGGTAAAAGTTTCTTATTATACCAAAATCTCTAAAGACCTTTTTTGACTTCTCCGATATAGCGTTGTCTTGGACGGGCGATCTTCATCTCCGGGTCTTTTTTCAACTCAATCCATTGGGTGATCCATCCGACGGATCGACCAATGACAAAGATGATCGTAAACATCGATTTCGGAATTTTCAGTGCCGTTAAAATGAGACCCGAGTAAAAATCGATATTGGGGTAAAGTTTGCGCTTAATAAAGTACTCATCATTGAGGGCTATTTGTTCGATTTTCTCGGCAATTTTCAGAAGTTCATTATTAACACCCAGTTCGTCTTTAAGCTGATCAAGGAGATGTTTGAGGATTTTCGCACGAGGATCAAAATTTTTATAGACCCTATGCCCGAATCCCATCAATTTAAACTCATCATTCGGATCTTTCGCCCGTTCGATAAAAGCATCCACATTGTCGACGTTTCCGATGTATTCGAGCTGAGCGATCACCGATTCGTTCGCACCTCCGTGCGCCCTCCCCCACAATGCATTGATTCCGGCTGAAAGTGCCGCATACGGGTGGGCACCCGTCGATGCGACGGCTCGTACTGTCGAGGTAGAAGCGTTTTGTTCATGATCTGCATGGAGCGTAAATATGGTATCGAGCGCTTTGATTTCCACATCGCGTATCTCTAAGTTTTCCCCCGGATAAGCACGCATCATATAGAGAAAGTTTTCGGTAAACGGCCGTTCAATATCGGGATAGATATAGGGGATTCCGAACATCCGTCTATGGGTAAAAGCGGCCAATGTAGGGATTTTAGCAATGATACGGCGTGCCATTATCTGCGCTTCGTTGTCGTTATCAACATTAAGATGTTCGAAATAAAACGTAGAAAGTGCCGAAACTGCCGAAGACATCATCGCCATCGGATGGGCCTTATCGGGGAATGCATCAAACAGACGTTTTAACCCCTCGTGGATAAACGAGCGTTTTCGAAGTTCGATATCAAACTCTGCCCGCTCTTTTTCATTCGGAAGTTTCCCTATCAATAAGAGATAGGCAACATCCAAATAGCTCTTTTTCATCGCCAGATCGCTGATATCATACCCGCGATACCGTAATTCTCCCTTTTCACCGTCGATAAAGGTAATCGCAGAACTGCAACTCGCCGTAGAGGTAAATCCGGGATCGTAGGTAAATAGCCCCATCTCTTTGTAGAGATTACGAACATCGATAACATCCGCTCCAAGTGTTGAGGATAAAACGGTGAACTCATAACTTTTCCCGGTGCGATTATCCGTGAGGGTAACGGTATCCATAGCAGCTCCTTTCCATCTGTCTCATTGGAGTAATATAACATTTTTTACCCCATTTAGATTGCAATTGAGCGTAGTTTGTCTCCATTATGATTTAATGTAGGGTATAATATATAACTAAAACCGTTTTACACATGGAAATATTATGGATTTAAAGAATAAGAATCTTATTATCTTTTTCTCGCTGTTACTAATCGCCGGTTATGCGATTATAGGAGTAGCACTCTATGAGTACACTCACAAATATGCAGAAGATCAAAATAAGAAAAAATTGGATCAATTGCTGCTGAATCAACAAGCATTGCATAGGTATCTCGAAGATGACCTAAAACCGGTTATCTATAAATTGAAAGAAGAAAACAAACTCTATAAGGAGTTTTTCGATCCGAAAATTTTATCCTTCTCCTACATCGCGTATGGGGTTCATCAACAGCTCAATACCCTTAGAGATGAACATAACATCACCCAAATCTACTATAAATTAGCAACGGACAATCCTCGAAATTCACGCAATCATGCTTCTCCTGACGAACTTAATTTACTCCAGTATTTTCGTTCAAACCCCAGCGTTAAAGAGTACAGTTCGATTCTTAAGGAAAATAATCATCACTATATCTATTATGCCATGCCCATAGATCCGAGCAAAGAATCCTGTATGAGATGCCACTCTACTCCCGATAAGGCTCCGATTGAATTGATTGCACAATACGGAAATACGGCGGGATTCGGAGAGAGTGTGGGAAATATTCGAGCCATCATTTCGTTGAAAATGCCTTTTGATGATGAGTTGAAAGAAGCAAACCGGATTTTTTATTTGATTATGGGAATATTGACGCTATTTTTACTGAGTCTTTTTAGTATCGTCTTTTATTTTTTACGACGTCTTGATCATAAACAACAAATTATTGAGGAAAAGAATAAAACTCTTTCGATTCTAGCTGAGCTTGATGGATTGACCAACATATATAATCGACGAAGTTTTGATACGGATCTGATTGCTCGTATCGGAAACCCTTCATTAACACTGATAATCTTTGATATCGACTACTTCAAAACGATTAATGATACGCATGGGCACCAAATTGGAGATGATATCCTTAAAAGTTTAACATCACTGATCCGTTCCAATCTGCGGGAAGAGGATCAATTCTACCGTATCGGCGGTGAAGAGTTTGCTATTTTGACGCATAAACAAAATATTGAAGATGCGAAACAACTGGTTTCAAGACTCTTGCAAAAAGTATCCGAATATGATTTTAACATTTCACAACCGGTTCATATCAGTGCCGGGATTGCAATGCAATCAGGTAACGATACCCCTCTGGGTCTTTTTAAACGATCCGATGATGCTCTCTACCGGGCAAAAGAAGAAGGGAGAAATTGTTATAGAGTCGGGTGATACATATATAAATATATGTTATAATAAATCCATGTCTTAGTCAATATTTACATGATTTGCAAAAGTCGGAGGACTCCATGAAAATCATTAATTTTCAAGTAGAGAGTGAACATTTGAAAATCTTGCTCAACAGTAGTAAGATAGGTGTCATTTCCAGTCTTTTATTGGGATTGGTATTGATGTATGCTGAACGAAATATTGATAATTCCCAAGTGGTTATTATTTGGTTTGTTTTCCTCTTCCTAATATCACTTATACGTATATCAATTATTACGGCATATCAGAACACTCCCGACACAAATGCAATATTTACCCGACAGCGTCTGAGAAATTTACGTATTGCTACACTTGTATCCGCTGTTATTTGGGGCTCGATCGGTGTTTTACTCTTTTCTTCAAGTGATTTTGATCATTTAATTTTTTTACTTATAATTATTGCCGGTTTGACCGCCGGGAATACCCTTTCAAACGCTTCTGATCTTCCCAGCAATATTGGTTTTTCTCTTTTAACATTGTTGCCCATCACAATTTGTTTACTTCTGGATCAAAGCACTCTATCTTCCAATATAGGAATTGCACTGCTGCTTTATTTTGGTTTTCTGGTTTTTCTTGCCCGTTCTATTAATGCAAGTATGACTCAAAGCTTTATTTTGCAACAAAAAGCCATAGCAAGTGAACAAGAAGCAAAACTCAGAGAGGAACGTTATCGTCTCATCCTCCAACATACACCCGCCGGCATATTTCATTTTAATAGAGAGCTTGTTATTACCTACTGCAATGACCGCTTCGCTCAGCTTTTAAAAGCGCCAAAAGAGAGTCTTATCGGCCTTGATATGAACACGTTGAAAGATCAGCGCATATTACCCGCATTAAGTGAAGCCATTGAGGGAAAAGACGGTTCCTATGAAGGAGAATATCTAACAACAATCAGCAATACGCTGCTCTGGCTGATCCTGTTTTATGCACCTTTGCGTGATGCCAATGGTTCTATCGAAGGCGGAATTGCAATTATTGAAGATATTACAGAGCGTAAAAGAAGTGAAGAAGAGAGTAAAAAGCTATTAAATAACCTCAGACAAGCCGAAAAAATTGCTCATCTTGGCAATTGGCATTTTGACATATCCAGTAATACGTTGGAATGGTCCGATGAAATTTTTAATATTTTTGAACTTGATCAAGCGACCTTTAACCCTACCTACGAAGCATTTTTGAATGTTATACATCCTGATGACCGTGAGAAAGTTGCAAATGCCTATGAACGATCTCTAACAACAAAAGAAAAATACGAAATTATCCATAGACTTCTAATGCGCGATGGAAAAATTAAATATGTGAGTGAACAATGTGAAACCAAATTTGATTCAGACGGACAGCCTCTATACTCGTTAGGTACTGTTCAGGATATTACGCAGCAAATGCATTACCAAATTCGTTTAGAAAACAGTGAAAATACCCTCAAGTATTTACTAAAAATGAGTCCGATTGCTGTCCGAATAGCAAAAAATGAAGGTCAAGAAGTTATTTTCGCCAATGAAGCGTATGCCCGTCTCATTCAGGCTGATGTTTCTGACGTTTTAGGGAAAAATCCAAAAAATTATTATGCTGATCAAGAAAAATATCATGAAATCGTCTCTCAAATCAAAAACAATGAAATCATTTATAACCAATTGGTAGAACTATCTGTCAACAATGAAACCATTTGGGTATTGGCTTCTTATATGCCGATAGAATTTGAAGGAATATCATGTGTATTGGGATGGTTCTATGATATTACCAAAGAAAAAAATCTGCAAACCAAATTAATGGAACATTCACAGCGACTCGAATACTTAGCCCATTATGATGCACTCACAGGTTTGCCTAATCGAATTTTGGAATCGGACCGTCTGTACCAAGGAATGATTCAAACCCTACGACGAGGAAAGCAATTGGCTGTGCTCTATCTTGATCTTGATGGGTTTAAAGCGGTAAACGATAACTATGGACATCCTGTCGGAGATCAATTGCTTATAGCTCTTTCAGCGCGGATGAAACAATCATTACGAGAGGGAGATACCCTCTCACGATTAGGCGGAGATGAGTTTGTCGCTATTCTCGTGGATTTAGATGATATGTCAGCCGCATTGCCGATTATTGGAAGGCTTCTCGAAGCAGCAAGCCAACCCATTCATCTGGGTGATTTAGTGATTCAAGTCTCTGCCAGTATTGGAGTAACTTTTTTTCCGCAAGATGATGAAGTGAACGGGGATCAGCTAATCCGTCAGGCAGATCAGGCAATGTATGTAGCTAAGCAATCGGGTAAAAACCGTTACCATGTTTTTGATTCTAAACAGGATCAGGCAATACTTACTTTAGAATGATCGGTAAAAAAGTGAATATTAAAGACCGGACTCCTCTTGCGCGTGGAAAAGAAGGTAAAAATTACTGCCGGATTAGGTAAAGTAAGGTACGTTGTACTACAATTTAATAGATGTGCAAAAAGGTATTGTATGGACAAGCTTACCCCTAGAGTTATTGTATTGCTCCTTTTTTTACTCTCATTCCTCACGCTTGTCCTCTTCTTCGGTTACACTGTAACGCAAGAAAACGATGCAGTCAAAACACCCCTTTTTTCCTCGGAAAATTCACCATTAGTGCTCACTAAACCTCCGGTAGAAAAAAAATTAGCGTACATCGTTTCCGATACCAGAATCCCTTTTTGGTCCATCATGGGACGCGGTGTACAAAAAAGTGCCGATACACTCGGGTATAAACTTGAGATCTACAGTGCTGAAAATAGTCCGAAACGCGAACTGGAGTTTGTTGCAAAAGCGATTCGCGAAAATGTATCTGGAATTATTGTTTCACCTACCACTTCATCTGCGTGCACTACCATTCTAAAATTGGCATCCAGTTCAAATATCCCTGTCGTTATCTCTGATATCGGAACAGACGGGGGTGATTATGTCTCCTATATTTCTTCCGATAACAAACAAGGTGCCTACCAAATCGGGAATATTCTAGCCAAGCAAATGCTCCAGCGTGATTGGAGCGATGGAAGAGTCGGTATTATCGCAATCCCTCAAAAAAGGCTGAACGGTCAAGCGAGAACTGCCGGTTTTATGCAGGCGATGGATGAGGCGCATATCAAAAGTGCAGATATTAAACAGCAATCAACTTTTTCCTATCAAGAGACGTATAACTATTCAAAAGAATTGATGGCAAACCATCCCAACCTCCGTGCAATTTGGCTTCAGGGTTCAGATCGGTATCAGGGTGCGTTGGATGCTATAGCCCATTCAGGGAAAAAAGAGAAAATTCTCTTACTCACCTTTGATGCAGAACCTGAATTTATAGATCTCATTTCCAAAGGTGTCCTTGTAGCATCTGCGATGCAGCAGCCTTATTTGATGGGAGAAAAAGCTGTACTTAGCATGGATATGCATCTCAAAGGGCAAATAGTTCCAAAAAATCAACAGCTTCCTGTACTGGCAGTTTCTCGTGAAAATGTCCACGAGCTGTTCAGCGTTATCCAAAGAAATGTTTTAGGTATTGAGAGCAAAAATTAATGAAAAGCGTAAATATGAGTTCTAACAAACAATCCATGATGGTCACACTGGGGATTATCATCATCTCCACCGTTAGCTTAATCATGTCTATACATTCGAGTTACACCTATTTGGCAACCAAAAATACAATGATAGAAGAGATGAAACAAAGTTCAAATATCACGGTATCTTCTCTTCGAAAAAACGTTTCCAACCTGATAGAAGCTTATGCGGTTAATGAATATGACCATCTCGTATACAATGAAATGGAACCTAAAAATATATTTGCCATTGTTGTTGAAGATTACAAAATGGGGAAAATTTTAGGCCGGGGTGCCTATACCAGTGGGAAAATTCGGGACGATGATGGTACGCTTATCGATTTTAACGCTAAAAGCGATAAACAACGCCAGCAGCTAGAAACGTGCTATTACTCGAATAAATATGAGATCACGGCTGCTTCAGGTGAAAAACTAGGCTCAATCAGTATTTTTATATCTGATAATGAAATGAACGAAAAACTGAATAATATTATTGCAGAAGCGTTGATCAATACCGCAGCGATCTCTTTACTTTTGATTTTATCTCTTTTCATCGCCATACATTTTTTCATTTTAAAACCGATATCGGATATTATCGATGTTATCAGCAACAGTGATAAAGACGGTATCCCTATAGAATTGTTTCCAGAGTATGATTCACAAGAAATTTTTGCCCTCTCATCCACAATGAACACCATGATTACGTCGATAAGAGCCTCGAAGATAGCCCTTCTTGAACAGCATAATAAACTCAGAGAACAAAAAAATGCCCTCCAATATCAGGCTACACATGATGCCCTTACAGGTCTGGCAAATAGAATTTTGTTTACTGAACGGCTTGAACATCTAATCGATAAATCTAAAGACAATAATACTCAAATGGCACTTCTCTTTGTTGATCTCGACCATTTTAAAGAGATCAATGATTCGCTTGGACATGAAGCGGGTGATAAAGTTTTACGGATTGTGACACAAAGGCTGAATACAACTATTCACAACAAAGAGGCCCTGGCGCGATTTGGCGGTGATGAGTTTACGGTGATTGTCGAAGGGAAGGAACAAGTAGAAGAAGCTCCTTTGCTGGCCGACAAAATTCTCAAAATTCTATCCGAACCGATTATTGTTGAACATCACGAACTTTATGTAGGATGCAGTATCGGTGTCAGCCTCTTTCCTGATAACGGCGATACGGCTCAAGATCTCCTCAAATATGCCGATGCAGCGATGTATGCCGCTAAAAATGAGGGTAGAAACAACATTCGCTACTACAGTTCTGAAATGACAGCCAGAGCACTTGAACGCGTTGTTATGGATACAAGTTTGCGGACTGCACTCAAAAATGAGGAGTTTATTGTTTATTATCAACCGCAAATAAATGGCAAAACCAATACTCTCGTAGGGATGGAAGCTTTGGTACGATGGCAAAGCCCATCAATCGGCCTCGTTTCTCCTGCCGCTTTTATCCCGATTGCCGAATCAACGGGTCTGATTGTCGAACTGGATCGATTTGTGATGAAAAGTGCCATGACCCAAATGGCCCAATGGTACAAAGAGGGATTAAACCCTGGGATTTTAGCGATGAATCTCACCATCAAACAGCTTCAACAAAAAGATTTCATCGATTATTTTAAGAATCTTATTACGGAAACAGGATGCAAGGTAGAGTGTCTTGAGCTTGAAGTGACAGAAGATCAAATCATGACCAACCCAGATGAAGCGATCGATATTTTAAAACAGCTCAGTGCTACAGGGGTAAAAATAGCGGTTGATGATTTTGGAACAGGATATTCTTCCCTCTCCTACCTCAAAAAACTGCCTATCAATAAACTCAAAATAGACCAATCCTTTATCAGCGGACTGCCGAACAATGAAGAAGATGCCGCTATCGCAAAAGCGATTGTAGCACTGGCACAAAGTTTGAATTTGGAAATTATCGCCGAAGGGGTTGAAACTCTTGAACAAAAAGAGTTTTTGGTACAAAACGGATGTGAAAACATTCAGGGTTATTTGTATTCCAAACCGATACCGGCAGATAAAATGAAAGAAGTTTTTTTAATCATTAATGAGTCATGAAAAATACGATTGTGCAACCACTAATCATCACACTCGTTTGTTTTTTCCAAATCGGGTGTGAATCAAAATGCGAACACCCCAAAGAGCGCTTCACTCGCTCCCACTCTCCTGAGTGGGAATGTATAAGTCTACAAGTGATATGCATTCCCACTTGAAAAGTGGGAATGAGAAAAAGCGATATTTATAGAATTTATTAAAAAAACTGGATATAAAAATATGAAAATACTTAGTGAACTTATGCCATTAACTTTTGCCGAACAAATAGTTTTAGATAGTTGTAGAAAAGGAGAAACGGCTAAAATTAATTCTAATCGTCCTTTAGAGAAAACAGATAATAATGTGGTACGAGCAGAATTTTTACGTTGTTTGGCAGTAAACAAGAAAAATCAATTCAATATTGACCCAAAAGGTCTTAGATTTTCAGGTGCATGGGTTACTGGTGAACTTGATTTAAATGGAACAACCATTAATTATCCATTTCATTTTATAAAATCAGTATTTGATAATAAAATAATTCTAATTGATGCTGATATAAAAACGTTAGATTTGGAAGGCTGTCTTCTAATAGAAGGACTACGTGGGGATAGAGCTCACATCCGTAGTAGTGTCATGTTTCGTGAGGGATTTGAATCAAAAAAAGATATTCGACTTATTGCAGCTGAAATTAATGGAAGCTTAGTCTGTAAAAATGGGAAATTTCAAAAAGATGCTAAGGAAACCGCCTGTATGCACTGCAACCGTGTAGTAATTCATGGTAGTGTGTATTTGAACAAAGGGTTTACTAGTATTGGAAAAATATCTTTTAATGGAGCAAGAATTGATTCGGATATGAAGTGTCATAAAGGTACATTCAAAAACCCTAATGAATGCGCTTTGTCATTACATAGTATGTATATAGCGGGTTCTATATATTTCGACTATACAACAATTGTTGAAGGAAATATTAATCTATCTGGTTCATACATTGACTCACTTGTTGAAGTTGAAGATGATAATTTACAAATTGATGAAAGTGATTCAAATATCGAAACAAAAATAGAAAAAGTCGAAAAGAACTTTTGGGATCAGGATACTATAAAGCATGTCTACCTTGATGGTTTTAAATATAATCATATTTATGGACCCACTGACGCTAAATTCAGAATTAACTGGTTAAATAAAATTCCTGATGAAGAGACACTAAATCTTCAACCATGGAAACAATTGGTAAAAGTATTACGCGATATGGGGCATGACGAAGAGGCAGACTATTTAATGATTGCTTTCCATGATAAAAAACAATCATTAAAAAAAGCCCGAATAAAAAATCTCCAGATAAATACTAAGAATGAGAAAAGTAACTTGTCTTATCTCATTAAATGTCGTCTTTTTTTTATAAAGTCTTATTTATATTATCAATTATCTTATTTTTTCAAACTCCTATATGGTATCACATCAAAATATGGTTACCGTCCTATGAGAACCTTATTAGTCATGATGAGCATATGGCTTATTTTTGGATTAATATATTGGTATGCAGCAAAAGTAGCTATTTTTGCACCAAGTAATCCACTACTTTATATAGATAATAATCGTAGTTGTAAAGTTGATATTCATGGAACGCCATGGGTTTCATCCCCATCAGATTTTAATTCTTCAAATAATTGGTATTATGCATCACCTGGTGAGTATACAACATTTCAACCTATATGGTATTCACTTGATATAATTCTTCCCGTTGTAGATTTACAAATGGAGAAAGATTGGGGGGTTTATATTCCTACTCCTTCAGGTAATATAACTGACTTAATCCCTTTCACTACGTTCAATCATACTATCCGCTTTATGGTGTGGATTGAAAATTTATTAGGGTGGATACTAAGTTTAATTTTAGTTGCAATTCTTTCTGGATTAGCTAAAAATGAAAAAGAGTAAAAAATAAATAATCGCGGTAGGAGCCAGATGTTCAATCTTCACTTTTAATTGTAAATTTGTGCAGCACTGAGCAGTAAAAGTAGTAAATCGAAGATAGGTACAACGTAAGCCGGGTTCTGGATGAAGTGATAATTAATCTACTGCCTAGATCACTCTAGGCCTCTAGCGAAACAATAGCGATGTAGGACGCTAACCATCTGTTTCTTGCTGCCCGGTTGGGTTTACATAGCTCTCTTAGTTACCTAAGAGACTGGTGGGCTCTTACCCCGCCGTTTCACCCTCACCTCTTTCGAGGCGGTCTACTCTCTGTTGCACTGTCCCTCATGTTACCATGGCCATCCGTTAGATGGAACCGTGTCCTACAGCAGCCCGGACTTTACCTCTTGGGATTACTAGTTCCAAGCTATCACCTGTTGTACCTGATGAAATTATAAAGTATATTAGATTAGAAAGTACTATCCAGAGATTGAAATCGTACTGTTTTTCTTTAATAGCTCGAAAAACTCATCTTCGGGGACCGGTTTGGCAAAATAAAATCCTTGATAATATCCACATCCGCGCTCTTTTAAATACTCCATCTGATACTGGTGTTCAACCCCTTCAGCAATAATATTAAGATTAAAGGTTTCGCACATCGCAATGATGGTGTTAAGGAGTATGTGATCATTATTCCCCATTTCAGAAATATCATCCACAAAACTTTTGTCGATTTTTAACGAATCAATCGGAAACTGTCGAAGATACGACAATGACGAATAACCTGTACCGAAATCATCCATGCAGATATGAATCCCCAAACGTTTGATTTTTTTAATCACTTCAAGAGTCACGTCCAGATATTCCATCATAACGCTCTCGGTAATTTCAATCGCAAATTGTGCCGGATTGATCTCATTGATACGAATCGCATTTTCAATATCTGAAAATAAATGTAGATTTTGAAATTGTCGTGTCGAAATATTACACGAGACGTGGATATCCGTATAACCGCTATGCGCTAATCGGCTGATCATTTCGGCACTCTCTTCGATAACCCACGTTCCGAGTTTTAAAATAAATCCGGTATTTTCTGCAATCGAAATAAATTGATCGGGATAAATAATCCCTTTATCCGGATGATGCCATCGGATCAAGGCTTCTGCACCGATAATTTTTCCCGTATTGATATGAATTTTTGGTTGGTAATAGAGGACAAATTCGCTATCTTCCAATGCACGATGCATATCATGAGCAATTCTGACCTCTTTATGGACCTTATCATTTAATTTCGATGTGAAAAAGCTAAACTGATCTCTACCCTCCGATTTTGCTTTGTACATCGCTATATCTGCAAATTTCATCAATTCGTTGATCTCTTTGGAATCATCGGGATAGATCGCGACTCCGATACTGGTAGAAAGTCTTAGGAAATGCGTTTGCACAGGCCATTCATGACGAAAAGCATCGAGAATTTTCACGATTACTTGCTCTAAATTCCCGGAATCACTAAAATCATTAAGGACAATAATAAACTCATCACCGCCGATCCGCGCCACGATATCATTTTCACGAATCAATGTTTTGAGCTTTAGTGAAACGGCTTTCAGCAATGCATCTCCGACATTGTGTCCAAGTGTGTCATTAATGTTTTTAAAATGATCCAAATCTAAAAACAATACGGCAAATTTACGTTCATAGCGGTTGGCATTAGCGACCATCAGTTTGAGCTGTGAATAGAGATTATAGCGGTTGGGAAGACCTGTGAGTGAATCATGCAAAGAGGTAAAACTCAGTTCCTCATTTAAACCGGAAATCTGTTTTTCCGAGCGGTTAAGTTCTACACCGTATTCAATCTGCAATTTGATAATGTAACCGATTACCAATGCTTCAGCGATGACAAAAACAGCGTGTAAAAAAACAATATCCATCCCGCATCCGTAATTAAATACCATGACCGGCATGCCGAATAATGAGATTTCATAAAGTTGAAGAAAATTAAAAACGAAATGATGAACGATCGTCGTTGCCGCAGCAACCATAACGGGGACGATATCTTTATAGACTGAGAGAATGGCCAACGCGATAAAAACATGAAAATGCATCTCAATACGCCCAAGATGCTGCTGGATATAGATCAGAGAAAACAACATCATCCCTACCCCAACGAGGGCCCGCATCACTTGCGTCCCTTTAAAATAGAGATGAGCAATGAACAAAATAAGGGTGATAAGCCCTCCTCCGATAAAGCCGTATAAATAGGTATCATAGCTGACTGACGTGATCAACGTTGCGATAGCCCACTGAATCGTGATCATGACCAGCATCACTTTATCAGCTTTCAGAAAGTATTCGTTGAAACTTTTTTTGGCAAATTCCGGAATATAGGGGATCGTAAAAAATTTATCAGGAATGTTCATCTTTATGGTGCTTCCCTTACATATTGTTTTATATCCGTAATCATCTGTTCTTGGTTCAGCGGATGGGTTGTGTAAATATTCTTGAGGACTACTATACCACTCTTTTCTTTCTTAATCAGATAAATATGGTCACTGTGATCTATTTCGGTAGAATCCGAGAGACTTTTTGAAAAGAAGAGACTAAACTCTCGATCAATACCCATCAACTCTTTTTGCGTCAAATAGATACCTTCAAAATCACCATTGAACGATTTTGCAAATGCTGGAACTTGCTCAGGCTGTACTTCAGGCATTAAATTGACAAAATAAAATCCGACAAACGGTTTTATTGGGGCAAATTCGGGTGAATCATACAAATCATCCACTTGATGCAGAATCGGTGTACATACCTTGGCACATCCTACATAGCCGAAAAAAACCAAAGATAAATCTTTTTTGCCCGTAGCCAAATAAGGGGCATTTATAGGCTGGTCAATCGTAATTTTCCCAGACGATTGCTGTGCAAAAAAAAGCGTTTGTACAAAAGGGAGAACGATCAGCAGTATAATAAAAAAAATAACCGCTAAAATAAGTTTTTTATTCATTCACAGCTTCTAGGAGAGTGAGTTTCTCTTTTTGAAGCACCACTTCATCCGAACACTCTTTCAGCTCTTTTTCCAATATTTTAATATGAGCATTTTTTTGTAATGAAATCAGAAATACGATGAGTAAAAAAAGTAAAAAGAAAATAAAGAGGATAAAAATGGCATTCAAAATATTTTGTTGATAGCGTTCAAAAAAAGACTTCTTTTCATGCAATATGATCGAATCGTGTGCAATGTATTCAGAAAGGATCAAACGTGATTCCATCAATGCGCTACGATCAAACATATAGACATTCGGGCTCTTCGTAATCGATCTTATAGTATTAACCGATTCTCCTTTGAAATGGCGCAGTACGAGTTCCGCTGCATGAGAGCCTTGATTCGCACCGCTTGTAACAAAACCGCCAACGACTCCCCCTTGAACGTAAGCATCTTCCATACTGCACAAAATAAGATTTTTGTTTTGCTTCAAAATTGCAATCGATTCTTGTAACGTGAAATTATCTCTATTTGCATCGCTCCATCCTCCGATCGTTGTGAGCAGTACAAACGTTTTCGGAGAATTCGGAAGTCTTGCGGTTATATCATCGATTCGTTTGGAAGAGAGAAAATGGAACGTATATTTAGGATATTGATGAATATGTGCACGGATATCCGTTTCGATAGAATGATACGTCGTCGAATCATCGCCCACTATCCAAATATCGCGTGTTTGCGGAGAAAACTGCCGTATCAGCTCAATATTCGGGACAATATCTTTGGTTTCATACACTCCGGTATAACGGCTTTTATCCAGTTTCGTCTCTAAAGAAAGGTTATTGATCCCTGAAAAGAAAATTGGAGAAGCAGCGAATAAAGGTCTTTTTTGATGCAAGAAAAAGTTTAACGCATTATCATCGGTTACGTAAATTGCATCGGGAGAAACTCCTTTGAATTTTTCTTCTAAATAGGAGCGAAAAAAGGTTTCGTATTCCGGTGAAAGTTGAAGACGTTTGGTGTCCAAATATTCGACTGAAATATCCAGTGCAGAGGGAGATGACGTCTGCAATTTTGAGACAAAGTTATCGTGTTGAAGTTTCGTCCAACTGTATTCTTGAGAATAGGAATGAAGAACAAAAATCGACTTCTTATCTTGGGCGTTTGCCTCGATGAAAATAGTAATAAAAAGTAAAAAAAGTAAATTGAATCGTGCCATATTTTCCATCTGATAGTGTGGTAGAAAATTTTATCACAAAAGAGATGAGGAATGTCTATTTTAGGAAGTTATTTGGGGTATTAGAAGTGTATTTTGATAAGATTTTCGAATATTTAAACATTACATGTTAATGAAAATTATATGCGGGTAAAACCGCATATAAAAAAATCACATTCCGAGTTTTGCTTTTGCTTCTTTTGCGTATTTGATACCCAAATCCCAAGCTTTGTTATTTACTTCGTGTACTTTTTTAGGTACTTTTGAAAGCATGACCTCTTTCAATGTTTCCGGCTCAAGAACACCGGTAAACTCATTGGTGATACCCAAGGCAACAACCGATTGAGTAATAACGTTACCCACTTCTTCTTTTGCGATGGTGATGATCGGAATCTCTACAATGATCCATTTTTGACGGTCTTCTTCGGTTGGGTGAACCAAATTTGGTTCAACGACGATAATTCCGCCCGGTTTTACACCATTTTTGAATTGTTGGTAGCTCACGTTGGCAACCGAGAGCATGAAATCGATCTCACCCTCATTGGCATACGGGTAAAAAATTTCATTATCATCAAGGGTGATATCAACAACTGTCGCTCCACCGCGAACTTGTGACGTATACGTAGCCGTTTTAAGCCCGTGACCGCCGAGTTTGATTTTAGCGGCTGCCATAATCTCACCGGCGAGAAGAACACCCTGTCCACCGACGCCTGTAAATCGTATCGTATGTCTCATGGTTTCTCCTTAGATTTTTTTCGCAAAGTCGTCTTGCGTGATTTTTCCGCGTTTGCCTTGTGCCGCTGCGATGACCATGTCATACATTTCACAATACTCCGCTTGCTCAACTTCGCGCAATACACCCGTCGGGAATTTATTCATTTGCTCTTCTGCCGGCAACGCTTCCCATTTTTTCAATGGAGTCGTAATACTGTCGATCCACTCAAGATTTTCCATTGCACTCAACATTTTGTTTTTACGGCCAAGGTTAATATGGCAGTTAGACATAATGTCAAAGAAAGAAAATCCTTTGTGAGAGAACCCTTTTACAAGGACTTTTTCGAGTTTTTTCGGATCAAGCATCGTCTCACGCGCTACGAATGACGCACCCGCACCGATTGCGAGTTTACACGCATCGAACGTCGGATCGATATTCCCGTTTTGCGCCGATACACACCACATACCCTGTGGAGTTGTCGGAGAAATTTGAGAGTTGGTCAAACCGTAGATGAAGTTATTGATCAAAATAAAATTCAAATCGATGTTACGACGACATCCGTGGATCGTATGGTTACCACCGATCGCAAGTCCGTCACCGTCTCCCGCTACAACGATAACGTGTGCATCAGGACGGGTCAATTTGATCCCCGTAGCATACGCAATCGTACGACCGTGTGTTGTGTGAACCGTATTACAGTTGATGTATGAGCTGAAACGCCCAGAACATCCGATACCGGAAACGACACACACTTTGTCCATATCCCAGCCCATTTTATCGATAGCACGGATAACCGATTTAAGGATTACACCATCCCCACAGCCCCAACACCAAAGTGTCGGCATTTTATCTACACGTAAATATTGATCGTAATTGAAAGCCATTAGAACATCTCCTTAACTTTTGCTACCATTTCAAGTGGTGCGATTGGACGGCCGTTTGCTTTGTGAAGCGTAGTGAAATCACTGCGTCCCATTACACGTTCGATCTCTTTGAGATATTGACCCATGTTAAGCTCAGTTACAAAGATTTTGTCAAATTTTTGACCGATCTC
>NZ_MIBT01000005.1:0-9644 GCF_001829605.1 Sulfuricurvum sp. RIFCSPLOWO2_12_FULL_43_24
CCAATGTTTTTGCACGCTCTTTTAGCGCATCGAGCAAAATTTCGCGTTTATCGTGGCTTACCAGCATGACCCCGTGAAACTCCAAAAGTTCGCACAGTTTGTCGTTGGACATATTTTTGATGTAATGGCTGTTAAGCCAATCAAGCTTCTCGACGTTGTAGACCGATGCCGAACGGTTGATGTCACTCGGATCGAAAAGTTCCAACATCTCCGCCATCGAGAATATCTCCTGATCGCCGTGACTCCATCCCAAACGGACGAGGAAGTTGAGCAACGCTTCAGGAGTATATCCCATCTCTTTGTACATCATCACATCGGTCGCACCGTCACGTTTCGAGAGTTTTTTACCCTCGTGATTGTGGATCATCGGGACATGGAAAAAACGGGGAATCGGAAACCCGAGAGCCTCATACACGACGATTTGTTTCGGCGTGTTGGAGAGATGATCGTCTCCTCGTATTACATCGGTCACTCCCATCAGGGCGTCATCGACAGCAACGACGAAGTTATAAGTCGGAGTACCGTCCGAACGTGCAATGATAAAATCATCTAGGATATCAGCAACATTGAAAACGACATCCCCTTTGACTCTGTCATGCACCGTAATAGAACCTTCCAACGGGGCTTTGATACGGATAACCGCTTCACGCCCTTCAGGTGCTTCTCCACTAAAATCACGATATCGGTTGTCGTATTTTGCTCTCTCTTTGCGCATCGTCTGCTCTTCGCGAAGTGCATCAAGCTCCTCTTTGGACATATAGCATTTGTATGCTTTCCCCTCATCGAGCAGTTTTTGGGCATACTCTTGGTAGATTGCCAAACGGCTCGATTGATACTCGATTACGCCGTCATGTTCTAATCCGACCCATTTAAATGCTTCGACGATCGCAAGGGCAGCCGCTTCATCATTTCGGCTAAAATCGGTATCTTCGATACGAAGTAAAAACTTTCCGCCGTTACGTCGTGCCCAAAGGTAACTAAGAAGGGCGGTACGCAATCCGCCGATGTGTAAATATCCCGTCGGGCTTGGGGCAAATCTGGTTACTACCATGTTCAAAATCCTTTTTGGATGCAATTGCGCAATTTTAGTTAAGGCTATGTTAAAAGCGGGTAAAATAGGAAACTTTTGCATAGGAGCATCAATGCGTTCGATTACCCTTTCTGCGTTACTCGCCACTTTTTTATGGAGCGCCCCTATCGGCGGTGTGGCAGTATTGGTCAAAAATACCCCTATCACCCTTTTTGAAATACAGCAGGAGATGAAACAAAGTGGCACAAACGCTACACAAAGTGCCGACAACTTGATTCGCAAAAAGCTTGAACAACTCGAAGCCGGAGAGAAAAAAATCACCGTTTCCACAACCGAAATCAACGAAGAGTTAACCCGTATGGCAGCCCAAAACAACCTCTCTATGGAGCAGTTTTTAAATGCAATGCAGAGTGTACGCGGGCTCAGCGAAAAAGATCTTAAGGCCAAAGTCGAAGAGAGTATCAAAGGACAAAAGCTCTATAGCGCTATTGCATTTTCTAAAATGGGCCAACCAACGGCCGAGGAAGAAGCAGAATATTATCAACTCCATCTCGATGAGTTTTCACGTCCTGAGAGTTTTGAGGTAACCGCCTATCTTTCTGCTTCCCAAGAAGCATTAGCAGCAAAAATTGCCGATCCGATGCGTCATGTTGAAGCCATTCAAACCAAAGATGAGTCTATCCCTTTTGGAAAAATCAATCCTCAGTTGGCTCAACTCCTGAACAAAACACCCAATGGCAGCTTCAGCCCTATCATCCCTAATGGGCAGAATAGCTTTATGAGCTTTTACATGCGCGATAAACTGAACGTTATTACCGAAAATCTCGAATCGGTGCGCCCTCAAATTTCAAATGCAATTATCGGTGAAAAACGAAATCAGGTTTTGAATGACTATTTTACGCGTTTACGTCTAAGTGCAGATATAAAAGTTTTGAGATTACCGGAGTAAATTTTGTCATTCCGTGCTACAACACGGAATCTAAGTTCTTAAGAAAATAGATACCGTATCAAGTACGGTATGACGAGGAGGGGATTACCCCTGATAATTTTCGAGGTATTTGGTATCGAAGTTATTGTGAATAAAATCGGGATTTTTCATCATTTTCATGTGAAAAGGGATCGTTGTTCTAATCCCTGTAATCGTAAACTCACTCAATGCGCGATGCATTCGTGCAATCGCTTCATCACGATCTTTTCCGTATACGATCAGCTTCCCAATCATAGAGTCATACGTCGAAGGGACGATATACCCTGCATGCGCATGCGTATCAATACGGATGTTACGTCCGCCCGGAGCAATCCATTGGGTAATTTTCCCCGGACTTGGTAAAAATTTGATCGGGTCTTCTGCCGTAATACGACATTCGATCGAGTGACCGCTGAGAACAACACTCTCTTGTGCTGGTAATGCTTCACCCTCAGCTACACGGATCATCATCTCGATCAAATCCAAACCGCTTACCATCTCGGAGACACAGTGTTCTACCTGAAGACGGGTATTCATCTCCATAAAATAGAACTTTTTATCGGCATCAAGAAGATATTCGAATGTCCCTGCACCTTCGTATTTAATATACTTGGTGGCACGAACCGCTGAAGCGTGCAATTCAGCACGGATTTCAGGGGTCAGGGCTACTGCCGGAGACTCTTCGATCAACTTTTGGTGACGACGCTGCATTGAACAGTCACGCTCACCGATATGCAATACATTTCCATGGCTGTCGGCAATCACTTGTACTTCGATATGGCGAGGATTTTTAATGAATTTCTCCATATAAATCGTTCCGTCACCAAATGCACCGATCGCTTCCGCTTCTGCCGCTAAAAATGCGTTTTCAATATAACTTTCATCTTCGACAACGCGCATCCCGCGTCCGCCGCCGCCGGCTGCCGCTTTGAGGATAACCGGATAACCGACTTCTTTGGCGCGAACTTTTGCTTCCGCAATATCTTTGATAGCACCATCAGATCCCGGGACGACCGGAACACCTGCGGCGATCATGACATCTTTGGCTTTGGATTTATCCGACATCATCACCATAACTTCAGGAGTCGGTCCGATAAATTTAATCCCGTGATGGGTACAGATCTCAACAAAATGTTGATTTTCACTCAAAAATCCGTAACCCGGAAATACCGCGTCACATCCGCTAATTTCGCACGCGGCAATAATCGCGGGGATATTGAGGTAACTTTGAGAACTTGGAGCCGCACCGATACAAATCGCTGCATCCGCAAGTTTAAGATAGGAAGCCTCTTTATCAGCAGTCGAATAAACTGCAACCGCTTCTTTACCCATCTCTTTGATCGTTCGGATGGCACGCAGAGCGATTTCGCCCCGATTCGCCACTAAAATACGTTTAATTTCTGCCATAATTAGAGTTTCTCAACCGCGAAAAGTGGCATGTCGTATTCAACAGCCTGAGAATCAGAAACAAGAATACTTACAATTTTACAATCAAACTCAGCCTCAAGTTCATTCATGATTTTCATCGCTTCAAGAATACCGATGACTTGACCTTTTTTTACACGGTCGCCCACTTTGACAAAGGGAGCTGAATCAGGAGAAGGAGAGCCATAAAATGTCCCGACCATTGGGGAAACGATCATGTCGCCAGTATGCACAGGAGCTGCTGCTTCAACGGCTACAGGTGCTGCAACTGCAGTCGTAGCAACCGCTATAGGTGCTGCCATTACCGGTGCTGCAACAACACCGATATTTTTTTCAAGTTCAATCGAAAAAGCGTCTTGAGTAATTTTTAATTTTGAAAGAGTACTTGCGTCAAACTCTTGCAAAAGTGCTTTGATTTGTTTCATATCCATCGGAAAATGCTCCTAAAAGTAGGGTAATAGATGTGTTATACTACCACAAATAAAATTAACAACGGATATGAAGATGGGTCTCAAAAGCGACGGATGGATTCGAGAAAAGGCATTAAATGAGGGGATGATCTCCCCATTTTGCGAAGATCAAGTGGGTGTAGGAGTCGTCAGTTACGGCCTTAGTTCGTACGGTTACGATATCCGAGTGACGAATGAATTTAAGATTTTTACCAATCTTAATTCTACGGTTGTTGACCCAAAACATTTCGACGATATGAATGTTGTTGATTTCACGGGTGACGTCTGTATTGTCCCGCCAAACTCCTTTGCATTGGCTCGCACGGTAGAATATTTTAAAATTCCTCGTGACGTTTTAGCCATCTGTTTGGGCAAATCGACCTATGCACGCTGCGGCATTATCGTAAATGTCACCCCTTTTGAACCGGAATTCGAAGGACATATCACCATTGAAATCTCGAATACTACCCCTCTTCCGGCTAAAATCTATGCCAATGAGGGGATTGCACAAGTGCTCTTTTTACAAGGAGATGAGATGTGCGAAACCAGCTATAAAGATAAAAGCGGTAAATACCAAGGTCAAGAGGGGATCACCCTTCCACGGATTTTAAATTAAGTAGTGGTACAATTGCGATAAATTTCCACGCAAGGACACTGAATGTTGCACGAATACCGTGATGTAATCACCCACATAAAACAAAATGATGCGGCAAATGCCCACTTTTTGAAAATTTTTGATCGCCATAACGATCTTGATAACCAAATTGCTAAAGCTGAGAGCGGTGAAGTACCGATGAGCGATGTTGAACTTGAAAATCTTAAAAAAGAAAAATTGTTGCTTAAAGACGAAGCGTATGCAATGATTATCGAATACAAAAAAGCCAATAACCTCTAAATTTTGCTCAATCCCCACTCTGGGGATTTTGCTCATCTCTATTTTATTTCTGTTGATTTACTTTTTAGCTTTAAATGGATACGATTTACTTTTTCGTGAACTCACCTAAGAGGTACTTGAATGATATCCACCACTTCGTATGCCGCACTGGCCGAATTTGGCCGTTCTTTGCTCAAGCGTCCGACACTTTCCGAGGGGCTGCCCCTGATCTCGGAGTATGCAAAACAAGTCAGCGGAGCTGAGAGATGCTCTATTTTTATCTATAACCAAAAAATCGAGATGCTCTGGACCACCCTAGCCGATGGGGTTGAAAAGATAATGGTTCACAAAGACGATGGCATTGTAGGAAGTACCCTTAAAGAGGGAAAACCTATTTTGGTGAACAACCCTTATGAGGATGATCGCTTTTTCCATGCTGTCGATAACAAAACCGGATTTGTAACGGAAAATATTGCCTCTATTCCTATTTTTGACTCCAATCGTCATGTTATCGGTGTCTTTCAGCTTCTGAATAAACTCGGTGGCTTTACCCGAGAAGATGCTAAATTTATGATTTTTTTCGCCCACTATATCAGCGGTTATTTGGAGCTTGCTATGCTATTCGATGATGAAGCGACACTACTCAACAAGGGGATAGAATGAGTTTAAAAATCTATGAACGAATCGCCGATTTCGGCAAACGGCTCAGTCATTTGAACCATATT
Source organism: Sulfuricurvum sp. RIFCSPLOWO2_12_FULL_43_24 (assembly GCF_001829605.1). Classification (NCBI taxonomy): domain Bacteria; kingdom Pseudomonadati; phylum Campylobacterota; class Epsilonproteobacteria; order Campylobacterales; family Sulfurimonadaceae; genus Sulfuricurvum; species Sulfuricurvum sp. RIFCSPLOWO2_12_FULL_43_24. Next base: position 5,471 of record NZ_MIBT01000005.1, read on the forward strand.
GAAGAGACTTTGCCGTCGATATCCGAAGAAGCAAAAGCCATCGTCAGTGCAGAGCGGTGCTCTATTTTTATCGTGGATCAAAGCGGTGGAATGCTCTGGACAAAACTAAGTGATGGAATCGGCCGGATTGCGATCGGTATCGATTCGGGAATCGTCGGGGACACCGTTCATAAAAAAATAGCGCAACTCGTCAATAATCCGTATGAAGACAGCCGTTTTTTAGCCAAAATCGATGAAAAAAGCGGTTTCGTGACCCGAAATATCCTCGCTGTTCCCATCTTTAACTCGCGTCAAGAGGTAATCGGTGTCATTCAACTCCTCAATAAATACCACGGTGATTTTACTGAAAATGATGAAGGGATTATGAGTTTCTTTGCCAACTATATCAGCGGAACATTGGAATTGGCACTACTCATGGAGAAAAAATAAACTCTTAGTAAAGGTTCGCCCTGAGCCGGTCGAAGGGTGAATATAATTTAATATTTTTTATTTCAAATTGCCATATTTTTTATCTTCTTCATCGGGTAATGTACAATCGCACAATAGTATCCTGCACGATGATGAGGATTTGCCGTGAATGAAATTTCTATCATAGACGAACACAACATCCAAAACAAAATCTACACTCTTCGCGGATTACAAGTGATGTTGGACAGAGATTTGGCGGAGTTGTATGGGGTGGAAACAAAAGTTTTTAATCAAGCCATCAAACGCAATAGTGAGCGATTCCCCTCTGATTTTATGTTTCAACTGACGAAAGATGAGCTGGAGAATTGGAGGTCACAATTTGTGACTTCCAATAAAGAGAAAATGGGACTTAGAAGAGCACCCTATGCCTTTACAGAACAAGGCGTTTCGATGCTCAGTGCTATTTTAAAGAGTCCGACGGCAGTGGACATGAGTGTAAAAATCATACGAACCTTTGTTACCATGCGCAAATTTATTTCCCATAATGGGGTGCTGTTTCAAAAAATCGATACGATTGAGCAAAAGCTTTTAAAGCATGATGCAAAATTCAATCAACTTTTTAGTGCAATCGAATCCAAAGATCTACGGCCTGATTATGGAATATTTTATGAAGATCAGATTTTCGATGCTTATGTGTTTGTTAGTGATCTGATCAAAAGTGCCAAAAGATCCATTGTCCTCATCGATAATTATGTGGATGAGAGTGTGTTGGTTCTGTTAACCAAAAGAGCCGATGGTTGCAAAGCGACCATTTACACGAAAATGATTACTTCACAACTCTCACTTGATCTCAAAAAACACAATGCCCAATATCCACCCATACAGATCAAAGAGTTTTCCGCATCACATGATCGTTTTGTGATCCTCGATGACGAGGAGATATATCATATCGGTGCAAGTCTCAAAGATTTGGGTAAAAAGTGGTTTGCATTTTCGAAGTTTGAAAAAGGCTCCATTGAAATGTTGGGAAAATTACAATAACTCCCTCTTAATCCAATGACTGAGGACATAGAGTCCCCATACGTGTTGTTTAAATTTTCCTCGACGGGCCAAATCCAGATATTCTTCAATCACTTCGGGATAAAATAATCCCGTTTTATCATTCACTTCCCGTATCAATTCCAAACGTCCCGAGGCAATCAACCACTCCATATACGGGTTGGCAAACCCTTTTTTACGACGATTAATGATCTCATCACTCAGATAATTTCGAGCAACCTGCTTTAGCAATGTTTTGGTTTGCCCATTTCCGATACGTAATACAGGATCAATACTTAAAACGGTTTCCGCCAAAGTATGATCCAAAAACGGGGTTCGCGCTTCAATCGTATGTGCCATCGAAACCCGATCAAGCTTAGCGAGAAAGTGTTCACCCACAAAGAGTTTCAGATCGATCATGCTGTACCACATACTCGGATCATTGTGTCCGCTTTGTTCAAATATTTCACGATACTCTTGCAAAAATCGGAGTGATTCATTATCCCGAACATTACGACGTAACAATTTGTTTTGCTGTAAATCGGTAAATTTTTCTCCCGAAGTTCTAAAAAGCAATGACTCATCAAAAACCCGTTTGTACCATTCCCACTCACGGTTCATCGAAAAATGGCTGTGAAAATATTTTTTGAGCCAGTTTTTATGGTGCAAAGAAGCCGCTTTTTCGATATCGAAATATTCAAAATATTGCCGATATCCTAAAAAAAGTTCATCTGAGCCTTCGCCGCTTAAGACGACTTTATACCCTTGCGAGCCGATTTTTTTCATCAACAAGCTGAGCGGCAATGCGGCAGGATCATTGAGCGGTTCATCCATGTGAATCAATAGTTCGTCCAGATGCTCGTGAAAATCATTCTGTGAAATAATGACTTCCGTATGCTCAAGCCCAAGATATTCCGCTGTAATAGCAGCGTTTACCCGCTCATCATACGCACTGTATTCATCGTATCCGAGGGTAAAGACGGGGAGTTTTTTACCCTGACGTGCCGCAATCGCACAAATCATAGCACTGTCCAATCCACCTGAAAGCAATGCCGCAACGGGTACGTTCGTATCAAGCCTTGCACCGACAGAACGGTACAGTTCTTCTTCAATACGTTCTAATGCTTCATTCCTATCGCTTATCATCGGGAATGACCTCTCCAACACATTGTAATAACGATGCTTTGTCACCTTATTGTGTTCATAGCAGAGCCACTCTCCACTCTCTAATTTTTCTATACCCTGATAAAATGTATGCGGCGGTGTCGGAGCTAAAAAAGAGAGATACGAATGGAGCGCTTCATCGTTCATTCGAACCGAGGATAAAAAAGGTTTAATCGCTTTTATCTCCGAAGCAAACACCAATGTGTCCACGTTTTGATGATAGAACAAGGGCTTCTTTCCGAATCGATCACGGACGAGATAAAGCTTATCCCCATCGATCAAAGCGAATGCAAACATCCCCTCCAGATGATTTACGCATGCAATCCCCCATCGTTCATACGCGGCTAAAATCACTTCAGTATCGCTGTCCGTCTCCCAATGTGTAAGATGCAGTGTTTCCCGAAGTGCCGTATGATTATAGATTTCACCGTTAAAACTGATGAGGACTCGACCTCTGCACATCGGTTGATGAGACCGTGTATGCGCATCGGTAATCGAAAGACGCTGGTGCGACAGAAAGTATCCCTCCCCTTCCACAATGCCGCAATGATCCCGTCCGCGATGCGCTAATCTCTTTAAGGCTTCACGTGCTTTGGAAGGAGAGTAGTCACCGATAATTCCAAATACTCCGCACACGTGAAACCTTTTTTTTCACAATTATACGCTATCATAACCCAACCATAAGTACGCGTGAGTGAGCAAAATTGATGATACCTCTTTCTATATCTCAAAAACAAGTAGTTATGAACTTTTTTGAAGATGATATTAAACTCGTAAAAAAATATTTTAATGCTATTGGTTTTGATTTTGACGAAGATTTTCGATTCGATGTTTTTAAAGAGTTCATCTACTCCGCCGCCGGAATGTTTAAAGATATCGACACCACCATCTACAATCAAGAACTTATCAGTAAATTTAACACCATCCGCTACCTGAGCGAACGCTACAACGATTTTGAGCAACGAACCAACATTGCCCAGCGTGTCTATACAAAAAACTTTTTACTCGCACAAGAGGGGTATGTTGAGCAAAAGCATCAATTTGAACTCCTCAAAGCGGAACTTCAAATGCTCATTACTAAAGAACAAGGGCTAAGCGCTAAACGTGAAGTGATGGAACTACAATTCAAACAAGATGTCGATTCCATCGCCAATAAAGATGAGTATGAAAATGAGCTCAAAAAAGTACGCCGAGACCAAGTTGATACTATCCATATTATCGGAAGCCATCGGCATGAGCTCGAAGAGATACAAGAGAGACTAAAAACATTCGAAGAGGCCCATAAAGAGGAATTCTTACGTTACTTTAACGAGGTCAAAGAAAAACTTACCTATCAATTTAGCGAATCTCTCAACTTCTTCGGATATGAATTCAATCAAGCACTTTTTCTCAATTCCGAACGCTCAACACTGATCCAAAAATTTAAAACTGAAGCCGGAATACAAGGGAGCATAAATTTGTGCAAATACGTCGAATATTACCTGCGCAACGTCGTTCCCGAAGCCCTTTCCGATGCAGGGCATAAAGAACGTCTTTTAAATGCAAAACGATACTGTGACCGTGT
>NZ_MIBT01000006.1:0-9591 GCF_001829605.1 Sulfuricurvum sp. RIFCSPLOWO2_12_FULL_43_24
AAGATACGATAGATCAATTTGTCATGCAAGTCGATGAAAAACTCTATCTCGCGAAAGAGCGGGGACGCAATCGCGTCGAATAACGGGAACGTTTATCCTCATGCGAGGAGTTTTGCAAACTCCGCTGCCGGAACCGGCGGGCTTTTAAAATACCCCTGATACATCGTACACCCTTTTTCCCTCAAAAATTCAATCTGCTCGATACGCTCTGTCCCTTCGGCAAGAATCTGAAAGCCTAAAGCTTGACCCATAGCAATGATCGCCGTAACGATCGCCATATCATCCGATTCAAACGGAATATCGTCCACAAAACTTTTATCGATTTTCAACACATCGATCGGAAACCGTTTGAGATATGAGAGCGATGAATACCCTGTACCGAAATCATCAATCGCCAAACGGATACCATGAGCACGAAGGGTATGCAGCATGGCGACCGCTTCCTCTTCACGCTGCATCAAGGCACTCTCGGTCAATTCGAGTTCAAGCCTATCCGCTGGATACCCGCTTTTTTTAAGAGCATCTTCGACCATCGCCGGAATATTTTGGTGGCGAACCTGATGGGCGGAAAGATTAACGGCTAATGTCAGACGATGCCCCTGATCAAGCCAGATTTTCCCCTGTCTGCACGTCTCATTCAGTACCCACTCCCCAATCTCTCCGATCAGTCCCGTCTCTTCGGCGATCGGGATAAAAAGGGTAGGAGAGACAAGACCTCGCACAGGACAATTCCAGCGAATCAATGCTTCGGCTCCGACAATACGACCCGTTGCGATATGCACTTGCGGCTGGTAGTAGACTTCAAATTCTTGATTCATCACCGCACGCCGTAAACGTGTTTCACACTCTATCCGCTTACGTGCCGAATCGGTCAGTTCATCCGTATAATAGTGATAGGTTCCACGCCCCTCTGCTTTGGCTTTATAAAGTGCCGCGTCGGCATGCTGCAAAAGCTCTGACGCATCCTCTCCATGATCGGGGAATAAAACAATTCCTACGCTTGAACCGATATGAATAGACGCTCCACTGGAGAGCTTATACTCCGCTCCCAACGCCTCGATCATCTCTTCCGCTAATCGTCCTGCATCCTCAGCATGGGCTAAATGTTCCAGCACTACGGCAAATTCATCACCCCCCAAACGGCTGATAATATCCCCTTCTCGCAAGCGGGATGAAAACCTCTCTGCGACAACCTGCAACAGTTCATCTCCGGCATGGTGTCCGTAACTATCGTTAATGTCTTTGAAACGATCCAAATCGAACATTAACAGTGCTATTTGTGCCGTATGCCGCTTCGCCTGAACAATCGAATTTTGAAGATGTGACATTAATAAAGCACGATTCGCCAAACCCGTGAGAGGATCGTAATTTGCCAACGTTTCCAACCGCGCTTCATAATGCTTCCGTTCCGTAATATCCCGTGCAATTCCGAGCATTCCGATCACGTTTCTCGAACCATCTTTCATCGGGACTTTTGTAACTTCGAACTGCCCCTCATAGCTTTTATCGGCAAACATCAAATACTCTTCATTATTACGCGGTTTTCCTCCCCGAATCGCCGCGTGATCGTTATCACGAAAAAATTGCGCCAATGCCGCATCCACAAAATCAAAATCGGTTTTTCCGATAATTGCGGATTCTTTTTCACCGAAGAAACGTTCAAACATAGTATTGCAGGCCAAATATTTTCCGTCTAAATCTTTTGAAAAAATCAAATCGGGAATATTGTCCAATAGGGTTCGTAAAAAAGTGCTCTGATGTGCCAGTTCTGCCTGCTGTTCTTGTAAATGTCTCTCAATCCTCTTTTGCTCGGTGATATCACGAAAAACCGCGATCATGTGTGGGACTCCGCCTAAATCAATCGCGATTACATTCACCCACACATCGATCACACTCCCATCTTTGGTACGATGCTGCGTCACAAAACTGTCTTTCCCTTCACGTTCAATCGCTTCGATATGCTGACGGGTCTCTTCGGGTGTTTCCGTCGTACAATAATCAGGAATCCCCAACAGGGCAAACTCCTCTGAATCGTATCCCAACTGCTGGTAAGCCGCTTCATTAAACTCGACCGCTCTCATGGTGCTACTCTCCAGCAGAACAACCCCATCAGGAAGGGCTTCGAACAATTTTCGAAGCTTCAACGCATTTTTTTCAATCGACTCTTTCTCGATTTTGAGCTCTTTTTTCTGCTCCCCTATTTTGCTAATCGTATCATTTTTGTGATCGATAACTCGGATTAAATATTCAAAATAGGCCCCGTGTACCGCATGAAGAACATCATGCCGGCTGAGCAGTCCTACAAGATTCCCTGTCTCATCCACAACAATCAGCTGATGAATACCGTGCGCTTCCATCAATGTTGCCGCTTCTTGGAGTGGAATCTCTTTGTGGATCAGATGGCAATCATGATGGAGGAGTTCGTTTACCATCGTCTCCCCTATCTCTTTTTGAGCACACCAGTGAGCAATATCTCTCTCCGTAACGACTCCGACAGGATGGGGACCCTCAAGAACCACCCCATAATCGCATTTACGTTCCCGCATTGCAGCTGCCGCTTCAAAAAGAGGGGTATCCAGAGCAAGAATGAGCGGCGAACTGCTCATTGCTTCGGAAACGACCTTGAATTTTCCCAGTTGTTCAAAGCCGATATGTCGTAGAAAATCCCCCTCGCTCACTACCCCCGCAAACAACCCGAGTTCATCTACAACGACCAAATGGCGATACCCTTTCTCCTCCATCAACGTATAGGCATCATGCAAATAAAGGGTATTCTCGACACAAAAAGGGTCCGTTGTCATCACTTCCGCTAAAGCGGTCTCTATGCTAATCACATCCGCAACAACACGCAGAGCATCATGCTCCGTGAAAATCCCGATCGGGCGGTTCTCCTTGTTTACGATGATAATCGAACTGATTGAGAGCTCCGTCATCATCGCCAGAGCATTTGCTATGCTCTGATCGCCCTGCAATGCTCTGGGACTCTCGGAGAGGAGCGATTTTAAGGTAATCAGCTTCACTCTCTGCTCTCGCACGCAATCGTACAGTTACGCCCTGCATCTTTGGCCGCATACATCGCATCATCCGCTCTCTCTATCGCCGTGTGGAGAGTGTCTTCACCCTTCACTTCGGTAATTCCGATGCTGCATGTCACCTGTCCGACCCCGTCGAAGTTTTCCGCTTCGAGAAGTGAGCGGATTTTTTCCGCCACACCATACCCCTCTTCGCATCCTGCATTACGGAGCAGCAAGACAAATTCCTCTCCGCCCCAACGGGCAAAAAGATCCGCTTCACGGACCGAACCGGTCACCAATGACGCAAACTGTTTAAGAACTGCATCACCGATGTTATGTCCGTGCGTGTCGTTAATCTGTTTGAAATGATCCAAATCAATCATCACCAACGCCAGTTTATTACTCTGACGCTTCAGCTGAGAAAGCTCTTTCGAAAAAAGTTCAATAAACATATGGCGATTATGGATATCTGTGAGAAGATCTTTGGTCGCAAGCTGCGTTAAATGTTGATTCTTTTGCTGGAGGATTTGGGTGATCTCTTCGAACTGTTTAAAATGATCCTGCATCAGCTGTGACCATTTGAGATACGTTCTGGAGATCAAATCCTGCTGTGTCACGATACCCGCAACATGCCCCTCATCATCGGTTACTACGATTCTCTTATAGGGGCGTTTGCGCAGATATTCCAACCCCTCATTGATCGAAGCTTTTTGGTTGAGAGTTTCGACCGGAGAAGACATGATGTCTGACACTTTCATACTGCTGTGTGCTTCATCTCCGATAAATCGAAGTATGTCTTTTGAAGTGAGGATTCCAACCGCTTCGCCCCCTTTTTGAATAATCACGCAATCACTCAGAGAATCTTTCATAAACTCCAGAATCTCCGACATAGGGGTATCCGGAGCAAAGCTTTTGTAGCCGTATTTTTTTTCAAAAATCGTGGCAATTTGAAGCGAATCGAGAATCACCTGAGGATCAACGCTCGCGACGATATCGCTGTTGGTCACCAATCCGTACAAACTTCCATCCGCATTGCAGACACAAATATGCTCGTCGATATCGTTGGTGAGATTCAGAGCGCTGACGATGTTGCTCTCTTTGTCAATCATCGGCAAAGGGCGAAGCATTACCTGAGAAAGGGGGGTTGAAAACGAGATTCCCTCCAGCTTTAAACGAATAATGTCTTTGGTCGAAATAATATGATGAAGCGTTTGATTCACAACAATAATACTGCGATGATTATGCAAATGCATTTTATTCAGGGCATCTTGAATACTCTGATGGATATCAACCGTTATCACATTTGTTGTTGCGATTAACCCAAGGGTTGGGAAAAACATAGGTATACCTTTTTGTTATGCTTCTTTATTATAACGCTAGAACTCTCAAAAAAAAGAGCTTTATACAAAATTGTTTAATGTTAAAATAATTAATAACGCAATATAATGATCAAAATTAACGAAGGATATCACCTGTTCCCATGAGTTCCCGCATGTTCTTTTCTTTTATCATCAGTAGTTTATTTTCCATTCAACCTACTGATTTCAATTGCATTTTTAATATGTGATGGAGCTTTTAGCGGTCCCTTCTCTCGTTATCGTACTGGCCTTATGGGTTGTACACTCCGTTTTTCTCAATCGCCGCTTACTCCAAAGCCAGAACCGCTATCAACAATTTTTTAATGATTCTCCCGTCGCCCATATCGTTATCGATAAAAACCATAGAATTATCGAGTGGAATGAAACAGCGGAGATCATTTTCGGCTGGGAACGTGAGCAAGCAATAGGGGAAGAGATCATCGATTTTTTAGTCCCTCAATTTGACAAAGCGCACGTCTACACTATTCTCAAAAAAGCCTCAGCAGATGGGCTTAGTCACTCCAAAAATTATAATGTTACGCGCCACTACAAAGAGATCTTTTGCGAATGGCGAAACCGGTTGCTTGAGGGGACCGATGGAGAGATGTTATGTATGGCGCAAGACATCACCGTCTCCCAAAAAATCCTCGATGATTTGCATAAGCGTTCTACGGCCCTAGAGGGTGCCGGTGACGCCATTTTTTACACCGATGAAAAAGGGTTTATCGAATTCGCCAACCGAAGCTTCTTTTTCCTCAACATCAGTGATCCCGACACCGTATACGGCAATCATATCGGAACCTTTTTATTTGAAGATCGTCTCACATTTAGTACCTTAAAATCCCAATTTAATGCCGAACAAACCTGGAGAGGGCGCATTACAAAATCGTTTGAGGGAAAAAGCAAAGTCCTCAGTGTCTCGATTACCGCCATCTATCACCGCAGCCGTCTGGTCAGTTATATCGCCAATCTGCACGACATCACGGTGCTAAGTTCTCATGTTGATGCCCTCACCTACCGTGCGCAATACGACGCATTGACCGGAACCCTCAATCGAACCGCGATGAACGATCGTCTCTCCCAAGCACTCTTTCGCGCTCAACGCAACGGTAACAAGATTGCCCTCTATTTTATTGATCTCAATGATTTCAAACAAATCAATGATCAATACGGCCACGAAGCAGGAGATATACTGCTAAGAAGTATCGGGCAAAATCTTCAGGCATGCTTGCGCAATACCGATACCGTCTGTCGTTACGGAGGGGATGAATTTATTGTCATTATTGAAGACATTAAAGGAGAAAATCATTTGGATACTATTCTAGAAACCATACAAACCGCTATCTGTGAACCTATCAATATCGAAAATGAAACGATTATTTATCCCCATGCCAGTATCGGAATGGCACTTTATCCGGACGATGCCGTAGATGAAGAAAATTTAATCCGAGCGGCAGACATCTCAATGTACACCGCAAAAAAAGAGAAATACCTCAGCGTACCGGCACCAATACGCGACGCTGACAATCGCAATCGCTAAAATAGACCCATTGTTCTTCATAAACCGGCTGCGGCGTATAAACGACCGGAGAGCGTACACTGGAAACATAGGTTACAGACTCCCGTCGCGGTTCAGAGAGAGCATACCCGAGTACCCCACCGATCACGAGAGGAACAACCCAATTAGCACTATGATGTCGGCGGTCATTATGAGAATAATTCGACATTCTCATATGTCGAGGAGATTCATATCGCCCACCTCGATCATATCCTCCCCGATCATGTCCGCCTGAAGCGTACACATTTGATGTTAAAATTACTGCGGCAGTCATAACCACCATCCAAGGTTGAATCGTTTTCATAGGATACTCCTAGAGTTAAGATGGAGGTATCATGACATTTCAGTGTGAAGGAAACGTGAAATGTTTAGGATGATAATTGGGTAAAATAACATCCACTTAGGAGAAAATATGAAACTTTTTACACTTTCAGGGGTCTTAGCCCTTGCGGCGACATTGGGATGGAGTAGTCCTCAATGTTATTTGGATGGATACCCGAACCTCATCGCTTCAGCGGATGAATCGGCCATCATCCTCAAAGACGGAACACGTTTTCCTTACCACACCCAAAAACCTCAAACCTCGTGGAATGAAAAAATCGACAATGCCGATCTCGCTACCCAGTTAGAGCAACCCTATGATGCAGGGGGAATAGAGACACCCCCGCCGTATCTCTTTAGTCCGGGCCGCCTCCGCTACCAACCGTTTTTCCAAGCCCTCTACGGCAAAGATCAAAAAGCCATCGAAAAAAATCTCGTCCGTATCGACTGGCCAACCATCAAAGGCTCCGTAAAACTTCCGGTTAATAAAGTGGGAGGAGTCGATAAAAAACTTTTTCTCATCGGTCAAGAGATCGCAAAACTCCCTAAAGCGGATCGCATTTGGGCGGAAGGGGCCACCACCTATTGCTATCGCGTGATCAAAGATACTGACCGCCTATCGATGCACAGCTACGGAATCGCAATCGATTTGGCTCCGAATACGACCCAATACTGGAAAGATGAAGCTCCCTCCGAAACCGCCCGTATCGGCTACCGCAATACTATGCCGCTCTCTATTGTTCGTATTTTTGAAAAACACGGCTTTATCTGGGGAGGACGATGGTATCACTATGACACCATGCATTTTGAATACCGTCCTGAACTCTTCGCCCCTTCTTGTGCAGGGAAATAAGCGCACCATGAATCACTGGATGCAGATCGCTTACGATGAAGCGGTATTTGGGATGCTCAACAACCACGGAGGGCCATTCGGTGCACTCATTATGCGTGATGAGCTTATAATAGCTTCTGCGCATAATGAAGTGTTGCAGACCAACGATCCCACCGCTCATGCAGAGATCAATGCCATCCGAAAAGCCTCTCATATATTAGGAAAATCCAATCTCTCCGACTGTATTCTCTATACCACCTGCTATCCGTGCCCCATGTGTATGGGAGCGATTTTTTGGGCACGAATCCCTACCGTCTATTATGCTTCATCCATGGACGATGCCGCAAAAGGCGGGTTTGATGATAGGATTTTTTATACCATGATCCGCGATCCCGAAACAGCTCTTGATCTTCGAGCTGTCGATACGGAAAGAGGAAAAGAACTTTTCACAAAATGGCTCGACAAAAATGACCGAATTATCTATTGAGAATATTAATGTGACCTCATTGTAACCATAAGATTTTAAACTGCCGTACCCCCATCAAAGGTGTACGGTATGTCTTTCTCCTTTTTCGCACGGCTTTCAATACGTCAAAAGATTACCCTCCTTGTCATCATGGCACAGTTGTTTGCTCTAGTCGCAATCATCATCGGCGTTATAGGGATGTATTTATCCAATACCTCATTAACGACCATCCATACCCAAAGTCTTCAACCGCTTCAGAATCTTCGCAACTGTAAAAATTCCCTCGATAAAGAGATTCTAATCACAGCAACGAACCTTTCACAAGGGACAGAAGATTTCGACTCAGCGCTGTTATCGGTCGAAAAATCCCATAAGCATTTTAAAGAACAATGGGATGCGTATCTCAAAGGTGCGGTAACACCCGAAGAAGCACAAAAGATTTCATCGGCAAAAGTAATCATAGACCGCGCCGAACGTTCTATCCTATTACTCGAACAAGCCATAAAAGATAAGCAATTGATGAGCGTGTTAGATCTGATCCAAAGTGATTTTCCCTACACTATCACCCCCGCCAGCGAACAGCTTGACGAGCTGATCGAGTTGCAGATTACCAATGCCAATAATCTCTATACTATTGCTCAAAAAGATTTTCAAAAAATGCTGTGGCTCATTCTCCTCTCATTCCCGATCGGAATGATTATCGTCCATATTGTGCTTCATTATATCACCAAATATTTACTCAAAAAAATCGCCGATCTCACTCAGATTGCACAACATCTTCGATCAGGAAATCTTCTTGAACGGATCGATTCAAACGGAAATGATGAGTTATCCACAGCGGCCAAAGACATGAATGATTCGATGCAAGAGTTGCAAAAAATGATGAGCAGCATGAAATGTTCATCCGATAACAGTATCTCCTCGGCCCAAGAACTTTACAGTGTTTGCAGCGTGATTAAACAGCGTTTGGAAACCAGCGCAACCGATATTTCTCAAAGCCATAACCATATCCTCACCCTCCAAAAAATCATTCATACCTCTACCGGCATGTCTGAAGAAACGAATACCAAAATCCAAGAAGCCTCTACGCAACTCACCCAGGCCAGTAAACAAATTACCCGGATGAATGACGATATTCATACCGTTTCCCAAACCCAAATGATCCTCTCGGATGATCTTAAAACGCTTAGCTCTCAAGCGGGAGAGGTTAAAGGGGTACTTAATATCATCGGGGACATTGCCGATCAAACCAATCTTTTAGCGCTTAATGCCGCTATCGAGGCAGCACGTGCCGGAGAACACGGAAGAGGATTCGCCGTCGTTGCCGACGAAGTACGCAAACTTGCCGAACGGACCCAAGAGAGCCTGTCAAAGATCAACCATACCATCAGTACAATCGTCGCTGCGATCACCGATACAAGCCAAAAAATGGATAAATCGGCTACTTCGATCCAGCTGGTTTCCAAAGATTCCAATGCGGTTCAAACGATAATTCAAACCTCATCATCACTCATGACGATAGCGGCAAAGAGTATCCATCACTCCAATCAGGGACTGGTAGAACTAAATGAGGGGATGCAGTTGATTTCAACCAAAATCGATTCAATCAATGTCATTGCCACGTCCAATACAACCAGTATCTCCCAGATTACCAATGTCGCACATGGACTTGATCTCAATACCGTAGATTTAAATCAAAAGCTCCAAAAATTCCGAACTTAGCCTAAAAACTCTACCGTTTTTTCGACCGGACGACCAATCACCGCTCGATTTTCTTCGATCAAAATCGGGCGTTCAATGAGTTTAGGATATTCCGCTAACGCATCGATCAGCTTCTCCTCATCATTCACTTCTGCCAACCCTAACTCTTTATACAGATCCTCTTTCGTCCGCATCAGCTCCCGAGCTGAAATCCCTAGTTTTTTTAACAAAGCGGTAATTTCTTCTCGTGATGGGGGGGTATCAAGATATTTGAATACCTCAAAAGATCCCCCTTTCTCTTCGAGCAATTTCAACGCTTCACGTGATTTTGAACATTTCGG
>NZ_MIBT01000007.1:0-43839 GCF_001829605.1 Sulfuricurvum sp. RIFCSPLOWO2_12_FULL_43_24
GATCAAAAATTTATCGTGCAGCTGTGTCCCCCAGCGTACCAACTTGTGTTTGTACGGTTTTTTCCAAAAGAGTGAAACGAGTGTACGGACCAGTAACATCTGCATCAGCGACATCTGCGCGTGCGGCGGCATCTCAAATCCGCGAAGTTCCAAAATCCCCAACCGCCCCGTCGAAGAATCAGGTGAATAGAGTTTATCGATACAAAACTCGCTTCGATGGGTATTTCCGGTCAAATCGGTGAGCATATGACGGAAGAGTCGATCGGTAAGCCAAAACGGTACTTCACCACCCTCAGGGATTTGATTAAACGCAATCTCAAGTTCGTAAAGATTTTCCAACCGCCCCTCATCGACACGCGGTGCCTGAGAGGTGGGACCAATAAACTGACCTGAGAAAAGATACGACAAACTCGGATGGTGCTGCCAAAACGTAATGAGGGAGCGTAAAAGATCAGGATTACGGAGCAACGGGCTGTCACTCGGGCTGATACCACCGATCGTGACGTGATTTCCGCCCCCCGTTCCCATCTGTTTACCGTCTTGCATAAACTTCAATGTTCCCAAGCGTGATTGATGCGCCTCTTCATAGAGTGTATCAATCACTCCGGTGAGTTCGCCCCAACTCGACGTCGGATGGATATTGACCTCGATAACCCCCGGATCGGGAGTGACACGCATCTTCTCGATCCGCAGATCGTTCGGTGGTTCATACCCCTCGATCATCACCGCCATTTTCAGTGCTTCCGCCGTCTCCTCAATCGAAGCGATCAGATCCAAAAAGGCTTCGGTATTGGTAATCGGAGGGAGGAAAATAAAAAGTTTTTGCTCGCGTATCTCAATACTGAGTGCCGTACGGACAAAGACCTCGTAATCGGCAGTTTTTTTAGTCGTTTTCTTCACTTTCTCCGCACGTGCTTTTACCGCACTGTGATATTCACCTAACGAAGGGAAAGCCCCAAAGAGATCAGGTTCAAAACTTTCTTCCAGCTCTATATGCGGTTTATGGGTCAATGAATCGAGAGGAAGACGAAGCCCGACAGGCGAAGTACCCGGTGCAAGAAAAAGCTGTGAGCGTCGGAATTCCCATCGGCACGTTACCCAGCGTGTTGTTCCCCAATTCAGAGGCAATACAAATCCTGCCGGTTTATCAATCCCGCTTGAGAGGCTCTCTGCCAAGGCACGGCGTTCCAATGAATCTTTTAACGTCACTTTCATCGGATCGATATCGATCGGCAACAATGATTCTTGGAGAAGTGCAACAAGGGGATCGTTATAGGCATCATGGATATTTTTATCGCTGATCCCCAGATTCAGACAAAGTTTGGCTAAAAATTTCCGCGCATCTTCAGGAGCGTAATCGAAGGTTTGATCCAAACTCGCCAATAGATCAGGGTTGTTCCAAATCGCTTGACCGTCTTTACGCCAAATAATCGTAGACATCCAACGAGGCAACGGCTCACCCGGATACCATTTCCCCTGAGCGTGGTGGAGCAATCCCCCTTTGCCGAAATTTTTGAGCAATCTGCGGGAGAGGACATTGGCCAACTCCCGTTTATGAGGACCGTCCGCTTCGGTATTCCATTCGGATGATTCCATATCATCGATAGAGACGAATGTCGGTTCTCCCCCCATCGTAAGGCGAACATCATTCTCCAGCAACTCTTTATCGACTTGATACCCCAGTTGATCGATTGCTTCCCACTGCTCGCTACGATATGGCTTCGTTACGCGGGGAGATTCAAAGACTCTCGTGACGGTGTTGGAATAAGTAAATTCCACCTCACATTTGTCCATCGCCCCCTCGACCGGAGCGGCACTCTCAGGATTTGGGGTACACGCCAGCGGAATATGCCCCTCTGCCGCAAAAAGACCGCTCGTCGCATCCAAACCGATCCACCCCGCACCCGGGATATAAACTTCCGTCCACGCATGCAGATCGGTAAAATCTTCCACCGGACCGCTCGGACCGTCCAATGAGGCGACATCGGCGGAAAGCTGAACGAGATACCCGGAAACAAAGCGGGCCGCAAGACCCAAATGACGAAGCACCTGCACAAAAAGCCATGCGAAATCGCGGCACGAACCTGTTTTACCTTTGAGTGTCACAGCACACGTTTGAACTCCAGGCTCCATTCTAAGGGTATAGTTTAGATACTGATGAATCTTACTGTTTAACTCTACTAAAAAATCATTAATGGAACGCGGAGTCAAATCGATAGAGTGAACAAACTCGCTGAGACGTTTTCCTCTTTCGGTAACTTTCAGATAGGGAGCCAGCTCTTTTTTGAGCTCCTTTTTATATTTGAACGGAAAATTGGTCGCATACTCTTCGACAAAAAAATCAAACGGGTTGATACTCACGAGTTCCGCCAATACCTCAACATCAATGGAAAGTTCAGTCGTTTTTTCGGGAAAAACAATCCGTGCGAGATAGTTCCCGAACGGGTCTTGCTGCCAGTTGATAAAATGATCATCCGGTTTGATATTAAGCGAATAGGCTTCAATAGGAGTACGGCTGTGGGGAGCGGGACGGAGACGGATCACATGAGGAGAAAGATTGATCGGTTTATCAAAGGCATAATGAGTTTTATGGGAGAGGACAACTTTGAGCGACATCGGATTCCTTTGCGCATACGTATGTTATATCTTCAGCAAGGATAACACAACTTGCTCCAATTTATCGAACATTAGCTGCCTATAAAACGATCACCTATTTTTAAAACGTAAATTCACACGATTTGTATTATAATTTACGTTCATAGCGCAAGGGTGAAGATATGGAAAGCATCGAATTTTTAGGAACCGGCGGCACCCGAACCCCCACACAGGGAACGACATGTTTACGCGTCAGCGAACATTGTGTCATTGATGCCGGAAACATCATTAATACGTTTGGCGATAATATCTTTACGATAGAGCATATTTTTCTCACCCATTCGCATCTTGATCATATTATCGATATCCCTTTTCTCGCCGATCTTTTTGTCACCCAGAAAAGTATCTCTCTCAAAATTTATGGACTCAAAGCAACGCTCGATGATCTGCGCCAATTTATTTTCAATCACCGTGTTTGGCCCAATTTCGAAGAAATTACCCTCATCGGACATACCGATAAAACCATAGAACTCATCGAACTTGATCTCGAACACCCTTATCCCATCGATGATGTCATCCTCACCCCTTTTAAAACTAACCATACCGAAGGGAGCTGTGGTTACATTATCGAAAAAAACAGCTCCGCTCTTTTATTTACTGCCGATACCTATCAATGCGATCGAATCTGGGAACTTCTCGAAGAGCGTCCCAACATTCATACCCTCATCACAGAAGTATCCTTTCCTTCCAGCTTTGCCAAACTGGCACATGACAGTAAACACCTTACTCCGGCACTTCTTGCAGACGAAATAAAAAAATGCAAAAGGGATAATTTTTCCCTCTATGTTATGCACCTCAAAGCCTTGTTTATGGGAACAATCATAGAAGAGTTAAACGCTCTGCAACTTCTCCGAAACGGTGGGAAAGTTCTCATTGATGGGGACCTCATAAATTACACTCACCCCTAATACGCTATAATGCGCTTATTAATTATGTAAGGTGTTATTATGAGTATTGAAGAACGAAGCGGAAATATTTGCGAATTATGCGGTGCGAGTGAGGGATTAAGTTCTTTTGAGGTTGCACCGAGCGATGGAACAGTGGATCAATCAATCCACCTCTGCGAAACCTGTAAAAGCCAAATCGAGAATCCTCAAAACCTCGACAGCGATCACTGGCGCTGTCTCTCTGACAGTATGTGGAGTCAAGTTCCGGCCGTACAGGTAATGGCGTATCGTCTTCTCAGCGCTTTGGGCGATCAAGACCAGCTCGACATGATGTATCTCGAAGACGATGTCAAAGCATGGGCGCAAGCGGGAATGTTGAATACCGCTTCCAATGATGAAGGCGGGCCGGTCATACAACGCGACAGCAACGGAACGATCCTCGCCGAAGGTGATACCGTAACGCTCATCAAAGACCTCGAAGTCAAAGGGGCAGGATTCACCGCAAAACGGGGAACCATCGTAAAGAATATCCGTCTTACCGATGATGCACGCTACATCGAGGGAAAAATCAACGGCAGCACGATCGTTCTCGTTGCCGCATTTATGAAAAAGTCCAATTAATATTTTTTAAACTTCATCGCTTTAACCCCCTTAGGGGGCTAAAGCTCTAACTTTTCAATCCCCTTGACAAACCATGCATTCCCCGATATATTATTCATAAATATAATGAGAGAGTGGCTATCATGGACTATAAAAATATTAGTCAGCAAGTTGTCAATGTTCATGAACAGTTAAGACTGGAATGGCCTCATCTCAAACACATCGCTATCGGGTTTTACGAAGCTGAAACGGATGAATTGCATCTGTTTACCAATCCCGCTGGAACGGGTTCAACCCTTGTACAATATAAACGTCCGCTTTCCCTTTTACCTGCCGTTGAATCCATCGCAAAAAATAAAACTCCGGAAATCATCGATGGGCTATCTCTTTTTAGCGATATCGATGATCCATCCGATCATATTATTAATACCTATTTTCGTTCCTGTTTTACCGTTCCGATGTCTCAGCAAAACGGCCAATTATTAGGCTTTATTTTTTTTGATGCAAGTGAAAGAGAATTTTTCACCAAACCGATACGCGATCATCTCACCGTTTATACCCGGCTGATCGGCTCTATGATCATGTCGAGTATTTTACCGCTTAAAATGCTTCAGGCCGCCGTTGTTATGACCCAGAAAATGACCCGATTTAAAGATGAAGAAACGGCCAATCATATTGCGAGAGTTGCCCATTATTCCCGTATGATCGCAGAGTATTTGGCTAAAACCCATAATCTCAGTGAGGAATTCATCAACTATATTTTACTCTATGCACCCCTTCACGATATCGGAAAAGTGGGAATCCCCGATCATATCTTGCTCAAACCGGGACGGCTTGACGCTGATGAATATTCAATCATGCAAACACATGTACTCAAAGGGGTAGAAATTATCGACATACTCCTCTCCAGTTTCGATTTAAGTGATTATGATCATACACAGATGCTACGCAACATTACAGGCTATCACCATGAGCGCCTAAACGGAACCGGCTACCCCTACAACCTGAAAGGTTTAGAAATTCCGATTGAGAGCCGTATCGTGGCGGTCGCAGATGTATTTGACGCGATGAGCAATCCTCGTCCCTACCATAAGGGACGAAGTATTGAAGAGACCTTTGATTATTTACACTCTAAGTCCGGAGTCCTTTTTGATCCTGACTGCATACAAGCCCTTCTTGAGCGTAAAGAAGAAGTGTATGAAATCAGAAAAGTATTTCTTCCCGACACCTATCCTCTTTAATTCAGAAGATTTATTTACTGTTCCAACTGTACTGCCAACTCTGCATAAATCCGTGCTTTAGCAATGTTATAACGATGTGATTGTCCGCTCTTTTCCAACGAAACGATTTTTTGATTAAGCTGTGTCATACGGGCATTAATCGTATTTCGATTTTGTATCACCGTAGACTTATCATCCCCGCTAGTGGGTGATAACCCTGCAAAACTTTTCGCCTGATTCATATAATTTCCCGTCGCATCAAGAGCATCGGCAATACTCTGTGTCGTTGCCGCCATCATCTCTGTCGATGCCGAGATCTCTTTCAGCGAATTTTCGAGGTTTTTCGCATCATTCAGGAGTTTGGTATCCGCATATACCGCTAGCTTGGATATCTCAGCGGCGCTTGCTTGTGAACGGTTCAGCTTATCGAAATTGGAGAGAAAATACTCCGTGCTATTTTTGTACTTATTCAGTGTACTTGCTGCACCGCCGAGATTTAACACCGTTTTAGAGATTAGTTTTGTCGTATTGGAAACCTCTCCGGCGTAGGGAATCGGTAAAAAGCGGACCACATTACTGATATAGACGCTCGATTTGATCATATCCGCATAGTTATCGACGGTCCCTTTCATCGTACCGATAAATCCTTCGAACGATTCGATGTTCTTTTTGTCTTCACGTAAGAGTTTTGCCACCTTTTCGAGGTGGTCATATCCGTATGCGTTAAGCTGTGAAGCACTCATGCACGCTTTTTGCGGTGTAACTTCAGGCTGTGGAACACACCCTCCGAACATAACCAATGCCATCGCTAAAACAATCAAACGTTCCATATTTTTTCCTATCATATCATCCCCATCTCTTTAAGTGCTCTGCGGATTGCTCCGGCAATCGATTCACCTGTTTTGCCTACATAGGTATCAATTTTCTCTTTTTCACTTTTAGTCAGTGTCAAAAAGACTTTCTCACTTTGCTTGACCTCCGCAGTTTTCTTCGGACGCCCACCGGGATGTTTCGCCATTTGGATCTCTTTATGGGTTGAGAGTTCCCGCTGTGTCACCCGTGAGGCAAACTTGTTTTCTTTCACGTTTTCCATTATCGCTCCCCTTTTTATACGTTTTCGTATTCTCGAATTTTTTCATGCAGATCTCGGATTAGATTGGAACTTTTTTTATACGCATAGGCTTTGATTCCCCCCTGCTGTGAAAGATCGATGATCGAGCGGTTTTCATTGATCGCCGTTTGCAATGCTACACTCATCGGAATCGGAAACATTTCGATCTCAAACCCCAACGTCTCTTCAAATACAAATTTTGCATCATTGATATCGTTCTCTTTTTGACTCATATTCGGCACCATCAAAATCGGTTTATTTGCTGATGAGACTCGTACAAGCGTATCCACCGTCCCCTGTATCGTCTCCAGTGTCGGGATAAACGGGATAATGATCAGATCCGAATAGCTGATCGCCTGATCGAGTTTGATATCATCAAACCCTCCGAAATCAAAAATCGTCTCTTTGTCCGGCTGTTGAATCGATTTTTGCTGAATATCAACACGCTCAACCCTCTCCGGCAACCGATCCGAGAGTGAACCGTAAGGATCGATCTCACACCCGTGAAAGCCGAATCCTGAGATAAGCTGGTGGGCGATCATCGATTTACCCACTCCCCCTTTAAAATTGACAATCGTTATATTCATCTATTTTCCTATATTTAAAAACTGTAAATTACAGTATTTTACCTGTAATAAATAGATAAAGTCAAGTTTTGAACTGTATTTATCTACTATTTTAATGGCGCTTTTTATGCTATAGTATCCCCACTAAACCGTCTGAAATTACCTATATGGAAAAAAACATCTTCTCTTTAGCGAAAATTTTCCTGATCACTACTATCTTGTGGAGTCTTAGCGCATGGAGTGATGATACACAGCCTCCTTTTTGCGCGCAGTTAATCCAGTTAAAAAAGTCTCCCCGATTTGACCACCTGAGCTACCCGATCGAAACAGCTCGGTTTTACAATCAAAGATGCAAAGTATCCGAATCGATCGCATGGTTGGATCAAAACGGCACGCTGACACCGGATGCTGCCGAACTGCTGAACGCTATCGATAACTCCTATCACGAAGGGCTAAATCCGAATCGTTATCACCGAGATGAAATATCCGAATCGATTGAGCAACTCAAAAAGGGAGAATACGACGCATCCGACGCGATTTCGAGCCCCCTATTCTGGCTCGATATTCTCCTGAGCGATGCCTATATTACACTGGCAAAAGATCTCAATGAAGGGGTGAGCAAATACGATGAGCTTCGTGAAACCAAAAGAGCCCGAAATGAAAAGTTTGAATGGGACCGCCCGCAAATCGAGCCGATCTCCTATCCTGAATACCTTGCAGAATATTTGAAACTCCACCGCATTTCCCGCTCGCTCTCATCGCTCTTGCCTGATTACGAGGAGTACTACGCTCTTCGAGATGCCCTACACATCTATCGCACTGCCGAAGCCAAAGAGACGGGGCATCAAAAGGGATCAGGAAAAACAAATGGTTCCACCTCTCAAAAGATCATCCAAAAACTGCTGATCAATCTCGACCGGTTCCGATGGCTACCGCGAGGAATCGAAAAAAACGGCAGTTATATCGATGTGAATATCCCCTCCTATACCCTCAGAGTACTCGATCACGGATATGAAACCTTACGGATGAAAACCATCGTCGGAAGAGGCGCACGTCCTACTCCGATCTTGTACAGCACCATCTCTCATGCCATCCTCAACCCCTCATGGACAGCACCGAAAACCATCGTCCGCAAAGACATCTTAGAGAGCAAAAATATCTCCGCTTTTCTCCTAAGTCACGACATACGGGTCTACGAACACGTCAGAGGCGAACTCTACGAAATCGATCCAACCCAAATCGATTGGAGCCAATACAGCGGAAAAAAGCAAATCCCCTATACCTTTAAAACCGATGCGGGAGAGACCAACCCGCTGGGAAAAGTGAAATTTTTGTTCCCCAACTCCCATTTCGTCTATCTCCACGGCACCAATACCCCTGCACTCTTTAAAAAATCCGGCCGCGCCCTCAGCTCAGGATGCATCCGCCTCAGCGCTCCTCAAAAGCTGTACGATTATCTCATGGACCGATGGGGAAATCCCGATGATAAACTCCCCGATACGCGAGAAGAACCCGATACCTCTGTCGCTCTTCAAAAAAAGCTCCCGATCTTTTTACGCTATATGACGATCAGCGCGGAAAATAGCAATACGGTCACCATTTATGATGATATTTACGGTTATGATGAAGCGCACTGGGCGATACTAGAGAAAAAAGGGGTGAAAATAAAATGAAGTTGACTTATTATCATCCATAGTTTAATGTGAGTTTACACCTTCATATGCAATTCAGCCGCACTTCTTTGGTAACTGTTTAAGAGAGATGTGTTGAGTTCCCGTTCCGATAAATTAAGTTCCACGATATTGGAACTGATCAAAAGAAGATCATTTTTTTCAATAGCGATAGCAAGTTCCAGAATCCGTCCCAGTACCCCTTTGTGATCTAAAAGTGCATTCGCTATTTCCTTGTCAATGGTAATCTGTTCCATGAGCTTGTTATAACTTTCTTTAAACATGATTTCACTCACAGAAAGTATTCCTATCATGTAAGCCATATTAGCAAAATTGGTACTTTTCTTTATGCTATAGGCTAATTCCTTCATTAAATACGCTCTTTGCAACACTTGCAGATTTATCTGTAATGTCTCATTGCCATCTTCTTTTACGTCAATTTTTTCATTAGCATAGTACATAAGTTCTAGCCAAGAGTTCAAACGCTCACGACCGATCAGAAGTAACGCCTGCTCGATAGACGAAACACTCTCATGTTCCAAAGCCTTGTTCCGTTTAACAAATTTTAAAAGATTGATGGACAAATAAGGGGATTTATAAAATTTTATGACTAGTTCATCCAATGGAGCCTGTGTTTTTAACAAATACATCAGCTCATGCAATAACTTCTTATCCGGATCAAAATTAACGTTAGACAGCAAATCCGGTACACAAAAATAGTAACCCTGAAAATAATGAAATCCGCAAGACTTAGCCAATGTAAAACTTGTTTCATCTTCTATTTTCTCGGCAATGATTTTACAATCATAATTTTTCAGGAAAAAGAGGATTTCAGTAAGATCAAGAGAGTTATTAATATCAATTTTCACATAATCAATTACGTCCAATACAGCGTGAAAATGACGGATAAAATCTTTTTCAGCACTGCAATGGTTCAGAGCAAAACGATAGCCTTTCTTATGAAGGAGATATATTCGGTCAAGTAAAGATAAAGTTATACTAGTTGATTCGAGGATTTCTAAAATAAAATAACTGGGAGAGATAGTATAAACGATATCATCCATCAAAAAAACTTCATCTACTTTGACAAAAGCTTTAAGCCCGTACGTCAACGTACTCGGCCCGATATAGTTGAGCGTATTAACCAATACTCTTGAAGTAGCATGTAAATTATCATCAACGTCAGCACTATTGCTTTCGGTATTCCGATACAGTAATTCGTACGCGAAAATATTGCCCCGCTCATTAAATATAGGTTGACGTGCGAGATAAATAGAGCTATTCATTCCAACCCTTTTAGACGATCAAATATATTCTTTTATCATTATTGTAACTCACTTTTTTTGAAATGCGCTCTTGAAGGTATATCTTGGTTTATTTAATGTGGGAAAAAGAGGAGAAGAAAAAAAAGTTAAAAGAATCAAACAAACATAAAATCTTTTTTGTACAGTATATGTTCGCTTGTTTGTTTGAAATCAGCCATCTTCTCGAGAACATCCATCAGAGGAACTTTCCCCAAAGCACTGATCTCTTGGCATATCAATATTTCATAATTACTCATTCTGGCACGATATGCAACTACCCAATGCTGAGACGTAAGCTGTCTTAGTCGTTTAAGAGTACCTTCTTCTTCTATCCATTCATTGTTATTGTTTAACATTTTAGAACCTTTACTATGAACTTGCATCATTCTATCACCTTTGAACTAATGTGTCAATATATTCAAAAAAGTTATTAACCGCTGAATATCAAGGTGTGAAAATGATACGTAAAAATAATTACTTTGGGATTATGAAGAGATATGAATTTGTCTTATTGTGGAAAGGGATTTAAAAGGTTTGGTGGAGGCGTCCTCTATTTAACAAAGGCTCAATAAGGCTATTAATAATGTATTATAAAAAATAAACTACATTAATACTATTCTCATAGATATATATTTATGAGAATTAAATACTAAACATAAAACTTTTAAGCGGTTCATAGTTGCCTTGATCCGCTTCTTTTAATGAAGCGATATACTCTGATCGCGCATCACTCACTTCGGTAATGTTCCCGCCCCATGAAAGAGCTTGATGCCCTATCCTTAAAAGCCATAGATCAGTAGCTAGTCGCGCCCATCGACCGTTTCCATTTGAAAAGGGATGAATTTTTACCAATGTATGATGAAGACGTACCGCCGTATCACGATAGTCCCATTCGCTTTCCCAATATTTGAGATCATCTTGGAGCTGATACAAACGTTGATGAATCATATTGGCTTCGACACCAATAGAGGTTTGTGTGGTACGAAATTCTCCCGCCCAACTCCAAACATCACCGAACATCTCTTTATGGAGTTTACGGAAAAAGCTCAAATCAAACGTTACTTTTTTGAGAGCCGACGGGTTGAGCGTGTATTTCACATAAGCTTTGAGAATATTTTGCGCTTCGGCATCATCCAGTTCAGCACGAGTGGTGATCTTTTTGAGCTTCAGTCCTGATATATCATCAAGGGGAGTTTCCCCCTCTTTATCAAACGTAATCATGCCCATATCTGCGATTTTGGCATTTTAGAAATCATCGCTTTAGCTTGGGAGAGCATCTTCGTTTGTGCTTCGCTTCGCGGCGATTGATTTTCCAATGCAGACGTTTGGACGACACGGTTCACGATCTCCTGCGCTTTTTTTTCTATTTGTGCTTGATAGAGTGCTTTCGCCGATTGTTTCGGTTTTATTGCAATCTCACATCCCAAAGCTATCGCTATTTTGTCGAGCGTATCAAGTGATATACCATGTCCCGAAAACGCACGCTTTACGGTAGCAATCCCTAATCCTGAGCGTGAAGCAATAGCCTCATAAGGAATAGATAGAGCCTCTTTTTGTTTTTTGAGTTCGGATAGGATCAATGATTTAAACATATTGGCTTCTTTTAGTATCATATTTGATACTTTTAATTTAACTAAATGTATCACAAATGATACTATTTGTCAAGTAAATGGAAAATTTATTATTACTATTTAACTTTTTTTATTCTATCATTCCATTACTTAGGCTTTCTAACGGACGCACATTGTCTGGTACTGCTTGCAGCTGAAAGTCAAGTCTCTCTCAACCCCATTAAATACCAAGCGGTAAAAAACTTCCCTGTTTACGATGTTTTTCGTAAGTTATTCTAAAAATTATTTCTAGAAAAAACTATGCTATTTTCTAGATCAATACAAGCTTTTATATGAAGATTGAATACCTGACCCCTTATTTAAAATAGCCTGTCCCCTTTTCTCATGTACCTTTTGTCATATCATTTAAAATGATTTTTGTAGACAAAAGATATTTTTCTAAATTTGAAGTTGATATACGTCGTGTAGATGTGAGAAATGCACCTGTGGTAACAGGTACTTGCGCCCCATATATTTGCCGTATCATTGCTTTAAAATCTATTTTTGCGCTCGTAGAGTTATGTGCTAATACATTACGAATAATTCTCATTTCATTGAGTATTCTTCCATGTATCCGCACATTTTCAATAAATTTTTCTGTTGTTGGAATGACATATTTAACACTATCTGATATATGTTTTGCTTGTGTCCATTTTAGATTTATAATAGGTTTAGGTCTTCCATGTTGTAAAAATAATGCTCTTGCTGCGGTTACATTACTAGCTCTGGTAGTTAGAGTTGGAGATAAACCATTCGTATAACTAGCTCCGGCGGCTAATTTAAAAGCAATTTGAGCTATTGAATCTTCAAGCGCCGCAAAAAGCCTTAGCATGATCATTTCTGCAATAAAATATTGATACTTTACTTCAAGTGTTTGCGATTGTTGACGATAAGTTTCTAATTTATCAATTATATAATTAGCATTGCGTAATGTTATTGATAACTGTGGTATAGGCATAATTACATAAAACTGAGAATATAAGAATGCCGAATTCTACGTGATGCGATACCTTGTGTTGTAGCAGAACAAGCAGTGTAAAATTCAATGTCCTCAGGAGATTTATTCGTATCAGAATTAAATCTTTCATCAATTTCGATTATGGCTTTCTCAACTTTTTTTATAGTTAATGGTTGTTTAGTATGAATGACATAAAGAAGAGAGAAAAATATTGGTTGTCTATTAAAAACAGTGTCAGAAATTTTATTAGGATTTATAGAAGCAGCAAAATCGAAAACGAAATCTAATTGATTATTAATCACATCCATTTGAGGGAAACTTTCATCATACATTTTATACATATTATCTAAATTCGCTGTGCTATAGGAGGAAAGACCATTAATTAAACTATAAATAAGATCAGAAACGAATTGAACTTCACCCATTCTTGCAATATCATTTGCTGTAAAAACATTACAGTTGCGCCAAAAAGAAACACGTGAGGAAGCCTGTCTAAGACACAACTGCTTCATTTCACCACTATATGCCGCATTTCTTTTTTCTTGACCATTAAGTGACTTACTAACAGAGTTAATTCTGCCAAAAATATCAATGACATCAGAATCAGTAGCTCCAAGTAAATAGCCGATAGGAATCGATGTCAATAAAAATTTTTGTTGTTGAGCCTTTGTAAGTTGAGAAAATTTAACACTTTGATTTGAATGTTCAGGATGCTTTGCAGAAAATTCATCATTACAATAGCTTAGCATTGTTCTTGTTCTTTGTTGACCATCAACTATTTCTTTAACACTTTTTGATTTTTCTAAATCTAGCGAATGACGAATATAAAGCGCCGGTATAGGTTTTTGTTCAAAGATTGTATTGATGAGATAAGACTTTTGTGCAGGTGCCCATACTGAACGTCTTTGATACCATGGAGACAAGTCTAACTCATCAGCCTTATGTAAATTGTTTAAATCTTGTATAACCAATGACTGATAATCTACTCTATCCATTTTTGCTCTTTTACTTGAAATTCATGAAACTAGACTAATTATACAAGGAGAATGTTTTTTTTTAACATACATGGGTAGCAAAGAGTAAAGTATGTGTGCCCAAACTGTGTCAGAGCAGAATACTTTTTGACGACTAATGAGATTGAAACAGTCCTAAATTAGCCTTTATAGGCACTTGATAATCTCATTCAATCTCGGACAGCTCATCGATATACAATTTGAAAATTAAAAAATTTCTGATATTTTGGGGTTATTCCACTCTGACCCATATTTTGGGTATGTGTTCATTTCTTATTAAGCATAATTTCTTTTAGTTCTTCAATAGAATAGTGAGGGTCTTTCTTATGGATCATTGCATGACAATTTGGACATACAGGTCGTAGATCCTTAATAGGATGTATCTGATACTCCTGTTTGATATCTGATATCTTAACCAGATGGTGAACATGAATAAAGCCAGCCCCTATATCACCATATTGCTTATTAAAGTCAAAATCACATATAGTGCATATTGGACCATAATGTGAAATACATTTATTCCTTGCATCTTTATCTCGTTCATAGCGGTTTACTAGAATTTGTTTTACAGAACCCTCGATATAAACAGTTTTTTCAGTGATTTCATCAGGGTAAGTGATCTGTTCATTTTTGAGAATATTTTGTGTTATGTTTACGTCATTATTTTCAAATTCTGACTTTGGCGAAGCATAATTATGATTACCACCTTTGATAACTCGAACATGATTAAAACTATTCTCTAGTGCTGTCTTTTGTAAAATATCAAAATCATTGTCGTCTTTGATATCTTGATGTTCTTTTAGTAAAGATCCTTCTATTAACTTTGGATAAAAGGACACCTTGCATTCTTCATTTTTGCATATAACTGGTTTATAAATCTCAGTTTTAGGGTTGAGCGTATGTTCCGTATAGCACTGTGGGCACGAGACCTTAATATCTATTTCTTTATTTTTAGCCATTTTATTCCTTTCTTATCTGTTAAATCTTCCGAATGTGAAAAAAATGATATCGAATTTATTTAATGAATAAAGTCATCTAATATCCATTTGCAGAAAAATAGGGTATTCAGTCTTCACTTTATACTTGATTGGGCAATGCGATAGTTTTCTTTTTTTTGAAAGGAGAATAATTTGAAGTATTTGGTGGAGGCGTCCACCACCAAACCAAACCGATCTTTACGCATATTTTAGGAGAACTGTGCAGAGTTTAAAAAATAAATGTACTTAAAAATGTACTTATTTTAACGTGCTATAGTTTTTACCTGTTCCAAATAGGCTTGAGCCAATGGCTTAATTACGGAGTCAAACTCAAAACCATGTTGTGACATAGTGTAGCACAGTCTTTTTTGAATTCTCTCCGTAAAATTTGTGATATACGCAATTTTACCACGCTCGCTCATAAATGATTCCATGATCATTTGCTCTGCCGTTTTCACATTCGAAAAAATATCTTGGTAAATTTTTATAAGACGTTTTGGAGGGATACCGATCATGAGACCAAATACTTCACAATCTTCCAAAGAATAAAAGCCTAAAGCCCCATAAGACTTTGTTTCATGATTAGTGAATAGATCCAATCCCATCTCGCCGAACTCTTCGTTGATGTGGTATTTAGTATAGAGGAGATCATAGTTTGGGGTGAAATCGAGATCTCGTCGCCCTTCCGGTCGATAAAGCGAAAAGTTTTTCAGATGCGCGTCACCGTTTCCGATGAGATAGTTAAAAATGACGCGACGATAAAAGTCTTCTATGGCACTGGAACTTGCCGCCATTACCTCTTTTGCTCTCAGGGCAATCGCTTCATAACTCGAATCGTATTTATAGTTCGCTCCATCCGTCTCTTCACTCATCCCGATGATCGATGCAAAATCTTCCTGATCGAGCTTGGTTCCGTCTTTGGCATAATCAAACCGTTTCACGAGATACGCCATTTCGCCATTACTGAAATGGATAATCGCATTCGCCGCCGTCGGTATTTTAAAAACTTGTTTGGAAAGCTGCATACTCAAGTGTTCATTGGCAACAATATCTTCCGAATGTTTTAACTGCGTTGCAGGAACAGGCTTTAAGATAAACTCCCCTTTATCCGTTGTCGGTATGAGATCGTTCCCCTCAAGCCGTAGAGAAATTTTGTCCTGAACACCGGAAATAGAGATACGTGTTGCTTGGGATTGGCGGTACTCGTAAAATTCTTTGATATCGAATTTTAGGTGATTGATAGTTCGTCCATTGAAAAGCTCTTTTTTGCATTTCGGACAATATTTACCTGAAGCAATCGGCTTGAAGCATCCAAAACATTTCATGATTTATCCTCACTGTCTCTGAGTTCTTTGATGGTGATCGATCCGATCGTATTACTCGCCGTCGTTTTCAGCAACCGTGTAAAAAGATCGTTTTCATCAATACGAAGTGCTCTGCATTGGATGGTTTTAGCACTTCCCTCTGCTAACATGTTCGCGAAGAATGGGAAAAGAACGGGCGAAGTATATTCCTCTTCTCGCAAAGGCAACCCAACCGAAATAGGGAGTGCCAATGGGTCATTTAAGTAGCCCTGATCGTAAATGAACTGATATTCTCCATTTTCTTTCGATACGATCCCGACAAGTCGTTCATTGCGATACACTTCACCTTTTTGCATCTATATTTCCCTATGCCTTTTCTTTAACACGTACTACGATCTCTAATCCAAGCACATCGAGTATTTTTTCCAAATTGAGGAGAGAAATATTGCCTTTGGCATTTTCTAGCGTAGACAAGGTTGTTTTGCTAATCTGCGCATAATCACAAACCTGCTCTTGCTCCATATTGATTTCAGTACGTCTGGATGCAATAGCTCTTCCAATGGTTGATCGAATGTCGTCCATAGAGGCTCCAGTGTTAATATATTGAAAGTATAGCAGTAATTAGTAATTTTTGGATCCATAAAGTAGTTATACTTTTAATATATTGTAAATTAAAACAAAAATTACACCTAAACTCCTTAAATCTTTATAAACTTTCCAGAAGTTATTTATTGGGTTGTATCCCCTAAATGGGGATTGAATCGAGGGGCAAAGACTTAGCCTGTAAAAAGAGCTATCAAGGGAGCGCCTCTTAGCGGTAGGTGTGTGGCTCGTTCCTCACCACCAGAGGCTATTACCCTTATAGAGCGAATGAGACCTTTCTTTTTGGCGATAAATTTGCGGATCAGTCCGCTGTAACGCTTGATGGTTGAAAGTGATCGTTTTGTAAATTGAGCGATAGCCGTGTTGGTGATCTTGCACTTTTTACGGATGAGATGATCTATGGCTACTTTGATGAATCGGATCGTTTGAATGACCTTGAGCTGTGTTGTTCGTTTAGCCGCTTTGCGTTGACGGGAAGAGACTTCACATTGATATTTTTCTAATGACAAACCAACTATTTTAGAGAATCCCATCGTTTTGACAGTTGCTTTTACTTTGAAGTTATTTCGATTTTCGTGACAAAATTCGTACACGCTTTTGAGAATTGATTTGTAATTGATCGGTATTTCAAACTGATGATTCAGTATTTCTGCTTTAGCTTTCAACAAATCATAGAAATCTCTATTCTTGGCTATCTTATAGCCGTAATGACGCAGTTGGTTAAACAGAGTGATATGGCGACTCTTGGAGCGTTCTGTGTCTTCTACAGTGATATCTTGCGCTACTGTTGATAGTATGAACTGCCGAAATTCGCTCAGATCATATGCATAGTCGTTATACACCGTATGATACAAATGAATATTGAGAAAGTTCTTCGTCTGATGGTTTTGATAGTTTCGATCAGCCCCAATAAGTATCTGAATTGATTTTACGATGTCACGATAATAACGGACTGCTTTTTTATTACGTTTGGAGATTGGGACATTGAGCAACCAAACCAAATGGGCTTTTTTGTTATTTAGATTGATCGTTTGAATCGTCGGAACCGGTAGCCCTACCGCATTCCACTCCGTCAGCATCTCTTCATCATCGACATCCATGATGATGGCGTTAAAGTGGGTATCCGTGTTGAGCTGAATTTGTGAGTACTTATGTGGCTTTTTGCAAACATATTCCATTGGCAGAATATTCATGTGCCCATAAGTTGTGTAAGTTCTTACTTTTTTAAATCGGGATAAGACCCGTTTCAATTCAATAGCGTGATGTATGTTATTTTCGAGGAACATAGCTTAACGTGTTGCATTGATTTCAGAAAAATCATATTTAAATCCAGATTCTATTGCTAATTTAACTTCACTCAATCGATATATAGATATTCGATGTGATTCACGTATACCGCGTGGAAAAACATTTGCTTCAATTTTCCTATAAACTTCAGCCTGTGAGAAGTTAACAAGATTAAGGATATCTTTCATTCTTAGTCTTGGATCTATTCCAAAATCTAGGGGAGTCATATTGCACCTTCCTTTTAAAAACATTGTTTTTTTAATTTTTCTAATCGATTTCATAGCCTTTAGATGGCACCTTTGATATTAATTTTGTTTCAAATATCTTTTATCATTTAAGCTTCCTCTTGTTTTATAAAATACAAATCAATGCATTCACTACGATATGTATAACCCTCGTCGACAACAATTTTGAAAGAAATGCGAAAAAAAATTAAAAAATTGTTTTTTAGAGATAAAAAGGGTGTTAAATCTTTTGTGCGATACAACAAAAATGATCTAGAAGAAGTCTAATTACAAAAACACTGCAAATGCAGTGCATACTTTTTTTTACAGTACTATTTGAGTGGTAATGAAGTGTTAAAGCAGTGTTTTTACAATGATTGAGGAATTAACGTCAATGCCTATTTTCGACACAAGATCGTTATAAGGCTGTCTAAAAAATGAAGATCATCAACCGTAGTATCCAGTTTATCACTGAGAATTCCAATTGTCAGGGCTTTTTGAACATCGATATCGGGGTATTTTTCACTCAGTACAGCAACCTTTGGACTTCGTCTCATGCGAGCCAATCGATTGGCATAAACGTTTTTGTGTTTATCGTAGAGACCTTTGGCTGATTTTGTAGAAGGATAGTCTCCATCCGGCAAGACATTACTTAGGAATGTCAGGAACTTATTGTTCATCCACTTTTGTTTTTTCTTTTCAGGATTCGTGATCTTTTCGATCATATCGTTTTTTACAATAGTCTGAATGCTCTTTTCATATGGGGATAGCCGATCGGAAGTTTCCTTTTCCGTGAGGGCACCCGATTGGTGCAAAGCTTCCATGATAACACTATTACGCCGTTTGATTAAAATCAATAGTTCTAATCCCGCTTCTATGTCTTCGGGTGTCCCAAATCCTATTGGCATACGATTATTTTTCATCGCTTCCGTAAACAATTCGAAGAGTTTTGAGAAGTGTTCACTGCTCATATCGTCAATCGGCAAGTGCATCATGATCCTTTGTTTTTGTATCGCTATTTTATATCGATTCTTGAATCATAATTGTAACGATATTTCATAACGATTTTGAGCTTATTATATATACGAAGTATGTATAGTAAATTTTTAACACAATTACTTCGTATCGATTTTGTAAAAAATACCTTCCATCTTATAATCCGGAAAATGACATGTTTTTTTGACGAGCATGTCTCAAAGAACTGTTTCGCTTGGCATTTGGAGCCATACAGTCGTCAAGGGATATATAAAATCATCCTATGGTTTATTCCAAGCCATAGTCTTGTCTTTTGTGAACTTCATCAAAATAGTTATCAAATTTATACTCAGTATCTCTCTGATCATCTTGTTTCTCCGGTGCACTATAATCAACATCCATAGAATCGAATACGACATTCAAATTAGAGGTTGTAAATATCCCAATCGAAAAAAAGATAAATCCTACCAATCCAAAAAACATAGGGATGGCTATGAATGCCATAAAGAATGCAAAATAAGCTCCAAATAATGAAACTGCCGTTAATACTTTATTGAGATCGCTACCGTTGCTTGCCAAAACTTTTTTAATGAAAAATACCAATGGCACAGAACCTAATGTTGCCAGTAAAATGGTCAAGAATGGTGTTAAATTTTCTCGCATAGTTTCAAAAATAACAATAGAAATGACAATGGACGCGAAAACGGCCAAAGTTCCTATAACAATCACATCACTTTTCATATAGGCAAACTCCTTTTTTCATAATCCGTATCCTTTGTATGTCTCAAGTAATTGAACTTTATTCTATCCGCCATTTCCTTTTTACTCACTTATTAGTGATTGGTTGTGACGCCACTGTTTAACTAGAATCAACCATCTTATATTAAAGGCGGTTGCGGTGTCGAAAGAGGAACATTCAGATGTCATAGCCTACTATAACGCTCTTACTGAACACATCAAGCAACTCCGCAAAGAACGCGATATCAGTCAGCTAAAAATGGCCAATATTTTGGGGCATAACTCCACATCGTTCATAGCACGGATTGAACTTCGACAGAACAATGCCAACTACAATCTCTCCCATCTGATCCTTCTTGCAAAAGAGTGGAATCTAGAGCTCTCAGATTTATTGCCCCTTTTGAATACGACTCAGCGTATCTGATTCAAAATCCAATTAAAACACTTTTTTTAAAAACACCATGAACTTTTTATTTGCTCTGAGTTTCTCTTTGTATTTCACAATCAAAAATGCGAGGATCGGTACCGATAAAAGTCCAAGCCCCGTTAGATAGTCCCCGACCATCACATAAAAGATGGAAGCGATCGATGACGCCATGACAACGATTTCTTCCTCAGACAAACGCATTCGATATCCCTTTTAGGGTGACTTCATCTAAAGTTTATCCATTATGTCGGATATTGAGATGTAGCCTTTTTTCATTTTTTGGTTGTTTAGACGTTCATACGCAGCATATGCCGATACTTTGTTCGGGAATGTTTCCATCATCACCCCTATCGGCGAAGAGTGATAAAGCGATCCGAAACTACGGGTTAACACCCATTCGCCGAACAGGTTTTCTGAGACTTCGAGACGGTACCATCGTTCACGATGGTTCACAGTTCGTATCATCGTCTGCATCATGATCTTCTTCTTTCGCTACCCTCTCCAATTTACCCATAATCGCAGCGCGGAGCATCAACAGTACTCCAATCACACTCACAAGTGCCATCCAATACGGTACGCTTGAGGGTTCAGGCGCTTGTTCACCAATCACGTTGCATACGCTGATATCATTGATGATCATATCCCCTTTGATAAACCCAACTCCCTCCTCTTTTTTCCATCCGTTTGATAGATTAACTCTAACACTTTCTCCTCTCCACAATCCACACACCAGCGAGCTCCCCTCATTGAATCGTTTCAAAGTAAATTGCTCTTCTAAATATTGGCTATGGTTGCTGAAAGCAATAGAGGTGATACCACCAAGCGCAATCAGCCCTGCAAATACCATCTCACCTTTTTTACTAAAGAGGATAAATCCTCCTCCGATAAGGAGGAAAAAAAACATTGTCCATACTTCAAAGGTATTGGAAGCAAACATCTCAAGCTTCATTTAATCGCTCCTTGATCCAGATAGATGTAAAAAACTTTTCTCATCACATCTCCTCTTAAATTAGAAAATAAACATATAGCTATATATTAAACAGATTATATACTCATATATAAATAATGTCAAGGCTGAATATACCTATATGATTATATTAAAGCACTATTTATTACTTATATGTAAATTTATGACGTATTGCAAAGTGAATAGGAAATATTGATGTATTATTTTTAAAAAGTTCATATTTGATTAATTAAAGTATCTTTTAGTTCACAAATAAGACTTTTTAAATAATTTTAGTAAACATTTGAAGTGATTAGGATAGAATTTTATAAACGAATAAGTATTTGGGGACTCATGGACAAACACGCATTTAATGCTATGCTCAAAACCGCCGGACTCAGTAAAAAAGAGTTCGCCGAGATTTTAGGGACTACCGGGGGTACTATTTCAAACTGGGGGAATGAGGGAAGAGAGATCCCATATTGGGTTGAGTCGTGGTTAAGTCTCTATATTGAGAACATGCAGTGTAAAAAGCTCAAGGAAGCAATTAAAGAGAGTGGAGTGTGTGACAAGCTTTAATTTTCTCTAACTGCTTATTTATATCGTAAAACATATGTTTTTCGTACACTCTCATTATCAACTCAAAATCTATATGACAAACTGCAATAAAATATACGAAAAACACTGTCGGAATGCTATAATATACGAATACTAAATTTTGAGGTTTTCCGACATGTTGATAGGATATATGAGAGTTTCAACGGATGGTGATCGCCAAAGTACTGATTTACAACGTGATGCACTGATCAGTGCCGGAGTTGATGAACGGCATATTTTTGAAGACAAAGCTTCCGGATCAAAAGACGACCGTGCCGGTTTGGCTCAGGCACTGCAATATGTTAAATCGGGAGATACGCTTGTAGTCTGGAAATTAGATAGGTTAGGACGCTCACTCCCCCATCTGATCGAGATCGTTAATCAACTCAAATCCAAAGGGGTCGGATTCAAATCTCTTACTGAGGGGATGGACACCTCCAGCCCGTCCGGAGAGTTGCTGTTTCATGTATTCGGAGCACTGGCACAGTTTGAACGCTCACTAATCCAAGAACGGGTCAATGCAGGACTCGCAGCGGCACGTAAACGAGGACGGATCGGTGGACGCCCAAGATCGATTCCTCAAGAGAAGATGGAAGCTATTTTAGAGGCGTTGAATAATGGGATGTCGAAAGCGGCAGTTTGCCGCACCTTTGAAGTAAAAAGATCGACGTTGATCGATACTTTGAACCGTATATAAAGTTAATATTGTATAATCAATCTTCAATATTATTGAACAGTAAAATATTATGATAATGGGATGTTGCGATCTTGATTAGTGAAAAAATAACACGAAAAGAATTAATCGATCAGCACCTAGTTCAAGCCGGTTGGAATATTAGTGACAAATCTCTTGTTGTTGAGGAACTTTATGTTGCATCAACTAATGAATATATCGATTATGTTTTATATGCTAAAGATGGTAAACCCTTGGCCGTCGTTGAAGCAAAAAAATCATCTAGAGATGCAGAACTCGGTCGTGAACAAGCAAAGCAATATTGTCAAAATCTTCAAAAAGAGTTATCTATTGACTTCCCTTTTTGTTTTTATACTAATGGAAATGATATTTATTTTTGGGATATCGGGAACTATCCACCTAGAAAGATCTACAGTTATCCTACACGAGAAGATTTAGAGCGGTTAAGACATATTAAAAAGTATAAAAAATCTCTTTCCCATGAATTTATTGATACCAAAATTGCTGGTCGAGATTACCAAGTCAGTGCAATACGTTCTGTAATGGAAGCTATTGATAGAAAAAGAAGAGATTTTTTGCTCGTAATGGCTACCGGTACCGGAAAAACCAGAACAACAATTGCTTTGGTTGATGCCCTCATGCGCGCTGGAATTGTTAAAAATACGCTTTTTTTAGTAGATAGAATTGCCCTACGTGAGCAAGCGATTGAAGCGTTTAAAGAATATATGCCAAATGAGCCATATTGGCCAAAGTTTGGAGAAAGTACGATTTCAAAAGATAGAAGACTTTATATTTCGACTTATCCGACGATGTTAAATGTTATCCGTGACGAAGAACAAACACTATCATCACATTTTTTTGACTTGATTATCATTGACGAATCTCACCGATCAATTTACAATACTTATGGTGAGATACTAGACTATTTTGATGGAATCAAACTAGGGCTAACGGCAACACCGACAAATGTCATCGACCATAATACATTTAATGTATTTGATTGTGAAGATGGCCTTCCAACTTTCGCATTTTCTTATGAAGAAGCACTTGATCATACACCACCTTATCTTTGCGATTTCCAGGTGATGAAAATTAAAACAAAGTTTCAAAATGATGGGCTTAGTAAAAGAACCATTTCATTAGAAGATCAAAAAAAGCTTCTTTTAGAAGGTAAAGATATTGAAGAAGTTAATTTTGAAGGTTCTGATCTAGAAAAAAGCGTTATAAATATCGATACCAACAGATTAATTGTCAAAGAATATATGGAAGAATGTATTAAAGATCATAATGGTGTTCTTCCCGGTAAAACGATTTTCTTTTGTATGACTAAAGCACATGCAAGACGTGTTGAGCAACTATTTGATGAACTTTATCCTGAACATGTCGGAGAACTCGCAAAAGTCATTGTTTCAGACGATAGCAGAGCTTATGGTAAAGGTGGCTTGCTTGATCAATTTAAAAATCAAGACATGCCTAGAGTTGCCATAAGTGTAGGTATGCTTGATACGGGTGTGGATATCCGTGAAATCACCAATCTGGTATTTGCTAAACCGATTTACTCATATACTCGATTTTGGCAAATGATAGGTCGGGGTACGAGGTTATTAGAGAGCTCAAACCTAAAACCATGGTGTACCGAAAAAGACAAGTTTTTAATCCTTGATTGTTGGGACAACTTTGAATACTTTAAACTTCAACCGCAAGGAAAAGATTTAACTGCAAATACGCCGCTCCCTGTAACATTATTTGATCTGAGGACTCAAAAAGTTGCAAATTCTATTGAGCATCATCCTGATATTGCTACAAAAGAGATTCGGAAGTTACAAGGATTAATCGCTTCTTTTCCCATGAATTCCATCACAATTAAAGATGCAAAAAACGATCTTGATAAACTCGATAATAACTTTTGGAATGAGATCACAAAAGAGAAACTTAGCTTTTTAGATGCATTTATAAAGCCGCTGGCAAAAAGTATCGTAGGGGTTGATTATAAGGCTATGCGCTTTGAAAAAGATGTTGTTGCATTCAGTAATTTTTTATTGTTAGGCGATAAAGACAAGCTTGAAAAACAAAGAGATAAATTGATCGCTCAAATTAGCGAATTACCTTTATCTATAAATATCGTAGCGATTGAAAGAGAGACGATCGAAAAAGCTAAAGAGGTTAAATACTGGAATCATGTTAGCGATAGTGAACTGGACATTTTAATTGATAAGTTATCTCCTTTGATGAAATACAGAGAAGAACTAAGTCCCAGAGAACAAGTGAAATACGACTTTGAAGATATCATCAAAGAAAAAGAGTTTGTGGAGTTTGGAGCTGATAGAGAATCAGTAAGTATTACTAAATACAAAGAGATGGTAGAAGATAAAATTGCCCATCTTCTAGCCAGTAATCCCACACTTCAAAAGCTCAAAAATGGTGCATCCATTACGCATGAGGAGATAGAATCATTAGCTAAAACGCTTCATAATGAAGACCCATACATTACGATAGATTTACTAAGACGCGTCTATATGAATAAAAAAGCCCCTTTCCTAAAATTTATCAAACATATTTTGGGAATAGAAGAACTTAAAAACTTTCCTGACACAGTCAGTGAATCGTTTGCTCAATTTATTCAAATCCATCCAACATTGACAACGACACAATTAAAATTTTTGGATTTATTGAAAAATTATATTATCGATAACGGTGATATAAGCAAAAAAGATCTAATCCAAGCACCATTTACGGTGATCCATCCATCAGGCATCAGAGGGGTATTCACCCCATCTGAAATAGACGAAATTTTACATATTACCCAGGAGCTAGTCGCATAATGTTACATCTAAATCCACAATTAAAAAGTCTTATCAATAAGCTCTGGAATAAATTTTGGGCTGGTGGGATTTCCAATCCACTGACTGCTATAGAGCAAATCACCTATCTAATTTTCATGAAAAGAATCGATGAACTCGACCTCAAACGAAAAGCCGATGCAGAATGGACCGGAGAAGAGCACACATCACTTTTTGATGGAGTATATTCAAAAATTGTCAAAAAAATCAATCAAGAAACTGGTAAAGAAGAAGATGTAGCAGAAGAACGTTCAAAAGAAGAGTTTCGATGGGGCTTCATCAAAAACATGAATACTGCGGATGAAAAGCTTGAACATATCACACAGTATGTTTTCCCATTTATCAAAGAGTTAAACGGAAAGAACTCACATTTTACAAAACATATGAAAAATGCAGTTTTTGTGATTCCTAGTCCACCACTCTTGCATGAAGCCATTAGTATCATCGAAGAACTATTCAAAGAAATAGAAAAAGATGCGCTCGAAAATGGTCAAGCATTCCAAGACATCCAAGGAGATGTATACGAGCATTTACTAAGTGAAATCGCTACAGCTGGTAAAAATGGGCAGTTTAGAACGCCAAGACATATCATCAACTTACTTGTAGAAATGGTAGAACCAAAATTTGGAGACAAGATAGCTGATCCAGCATGTGGAACTGGTGGATTTTTACTAGGGGCTTATCAGTACATACTTACTACTTTTGATAGAGAAAATAAACATTCGCAACAAGATGAAAACGGTTTTGTTCGCAGTACAACCAGTGCATTGCTGACAGAAGACAGAAAGCAAGTTATCGATAGTTCACTTACAGGATATGATATCGACGTGACAATGGTGCGACTAGGACTTATGAACCTCATGATGCACGGTATCGATGATCCGAACATTGATTACACTGATACGCTCAGCAAAAGCTTCCAAAAGTATGAAGGAGAACAAAACTCTTACTCGGTAATTCTCGCGAATCCACCGTTTACGGGCAATCTCAATAAAGGCGAGATAGACGACAACCTCACCCTAGATACGACAAAAACCGAATTGCTTTTTATCGATAGAATCTACTCTATGCTTAGAGGTGGCGGAACAGCCGGTATTATTATCCCCCAGGGAGTACTTTTCGGAAGTGCAAAAGCATTTATAGATGCTAGAAAAATTATGATTGAGAAATCACAGCTAAAAGCAGTCATTACGATGCCTAGCGGCGTATTTAAGCCCTACGCCGGAGTAGCAACAGCTATTTTGATTTTTACCAAGGGTGGAGAGACCGATAATGTCTTTTTCTACGACATGCAAAGCGATGGGTATACTCTTGATGATAAAAGAGCCAAATTAGAGGGGTATGGTGACCTCCAAGATATTATTGCTAAGTACAAAAATAGAGCATCTATTGAGAACAATCGACGCAGCAAGTTTTTCATGGTCTCAAAGCAAGAGATAGTTGATAAGAATTACGATCTCAGTCATAGCAGCTATAAAGAAGAGGTGTATGAAGAGGTAGAATATGAAGCTCCCGAAATTATCCTATCAAAACTTTCTGACCTTGAAAATATGATTCAAACTGAGCTCAACAAAATCAAGAGTCTTTATGCCTGAGATTAAGTTTGTACGATTTGGCAAACTACTAAAGTTTTTGCCTAAATCCAAAATCAAAGCTGGTGATGGACAAGAAAGCGGTAAATATCCATTTTTTAAATCTGGAAATGAGCAGACGAAATTTATAGATACCGCTATTTTTGAAGGTGAAAGTTTAATCATCGGGGATGGTGGAAGTGCAAATATCAAGTACTATGATAAAAAATTTTCAGCTTCAGACCATTGCTTTGTCATTCAAAGGGAAGTTGAATATATAGATGTGAAATATGTCTATTACTATCTCCGATCAAATATAAAAATTCTTGAAAATGGTTTTAAGGGTGCTGGGCTAAGAAATATTTCGAAAAAATATATTTCTGAGATAAATATTCCTCTTTTACCACAATCAGATCAACAAAAAATTGCTCAACTTCTCACTCAAATTGAAGATTTGATTAGCACAAGAGAAGAAAGTATACAGCTACTTGATGATTTAACAAAAAGCACATTTTTGGATATGTTTGGGGATCCTGTTGTCAATCCAAAAAATTTGAAAAAAGAAAAACTAAAAAAATTTGGAAAAATTATTACTGGAAATACACCGCCGAGAGTTGAAAATAAGTTTTATGATAGTGATTTTATAGAATGGGTTAAGACAGATAATTTATTTGAAGATAAATTATTTGCAACTAAATCAAAGGAATGTCTATCTGAAGAAGGTTTAAAGGTAGGAAGAAAAGTAAGAGAGGGCTCTTTATTAGTCACTTGTATAGCTGGAAGTGTTAAATCCATAGGAACGGCTTGTTTGGTAGATAGAAGTGTATCATTTAATCAACAAATTAATGCGATAGAACCATATGAAGGAGTAGACTCATTTTTTTTATATCAGCTTTTTAAAATTTCCAAGCAATATGTTCAACATCATGCGGGAAAAGGAATGAAAAAAATTATTAACAAGTCTACATTTGAAAATATACTTTTTCCAATGCCTGAAAATGATTTACAAAAGAAATATGGTGAAATATTTGAAAATATTGAAAAAACAAAAACTATTTATCAGGATAGTTTAAAAGAACTCAATAATCTATTTGATTCAATAGCTCAAAAAGCTTTTAAAGGTGAACTTAATACAAGTAAAATTGAAGTTATTCAAAAAAATAGTGACGATGCAGAAAAAATTGTTGAAGAAATGATAAATTATTTACACGATAAAAATGAACATTTTGAAAAAGTACATGAAAAAAACACAACCGTTATTACAAATCAAACGGATGATTTCACGGCTAATGGATACCAAATGGATATTGATCAATTTAAAAGTCTAATATTGGATTTTTTAGAAAAAGAAGCTACTTTTGAAGAGCTTGTTAATTTTTTGCAGGCCAAAGGATGGACGATTCCGTACGATCAAAAACACAATCAGAAGGAAAAGCCATTTACATATAAAGATACCATTTTCGAATTATTAAAAAATGGAGATATAGTACAGAGATTCGATGAAAGCAAAAAACAGATAGTGATAAAGAGTCTCTAATGAGATTAAAAAGAATCGAACTCTACGATGATTTTAGAAGTTTGAAAAGTGGTTTTACACTTGATTTTGTAGATGATTATACCTCATATGATAAAAATGAGCAGTCTATTGATCCATTTTGTATTGTAGGTAAAAATGGAAGTGGTAAATCAAATATCTTAGAACTTTTAAGTGCTATATTTTATCAAGTTGAGATCAGTTGTTTAGATTTTCTTCCTAGAGAAATGGTTACTAGAATTGAAAAAATAGATGATGACGAAATTGAATTTGAAGACGAAATTGAGCTAAAAATCTTTCAATCAAATATTACAAAACCTAATGCTTATAAATTAGAGTATTACATAACTCATGGTTCTAAAGAAGCACTTGTGACAATTAAAAAGGAAGCAGATAAGTACCGAGTTATTGAGTTAACAACATATGATGATCAGGGAACTCCTAAAAGATTAAACCTTGATAAAGTTAACTTACAAAATAAAGAGTTACCGATTTTACCGGAGTATATTATTGGCTATTCATCCGGGCAAAATGAGATTTTGAGCCTTCCATTCTTCAAAATGCGTCTTATTCAATATGATGAATATGTAAATTATTTAAAAGTTAATAATAATTTTGAATCTCATGAATCGAGAATGGTATATCTTGATGATGTGTTTTCACAAGCTATTTTTATTACCAATTTTATTTATTCAGACACTAAAGTTAATGAAGTCTTTAAAAGTACCATAGGTATTGAAACGGTTGAGTCATTTAGAATAGTTATCAATCAGAATATTAACATCAAAATAAACGATGAAAGAAAATATATAAGATCTGAAGTTCTTAATAAAATTGAGCTACTCAAAAATTGTGCGACCATGTCCTATAACAACGAGGATGATATCAATCAACTAGTATTAGATTACTACCTTGATGATGAAGTAAAAAAAGCTTTTATGTTGAGTTTTGGATATGGTAAACAGGGAAGGCTCAATCTATTTCAAACGTTACAGACATTAATAAATCTTAATTATTACTATATTGATGAATCAACGAAGCATAAACTTTATAATTCACAAAGTCTTTTTGCAAAAGGCTATTTGCCTGAAACTCCATGGAATAAAAGATTTTTTACATTTAAACATTTTATGTTAAAAAAGCAAGGTACGAATGAAACTATCCTCAGCCGTTCCTTATCAGATGGTGAATACCAGTTTTTACATTCTATAGGGTTGGCATTAATTTATAGAGATACACAATCATTATTTTTACTTGATGAACCGGAAACTCATTTTAATCCTTCTTGGCGAGCACAGTATATGAGTGTTCTCAAACAGTGTTTTA
Organism: Sulfuricurvum sp. RIFCSPLOWO2_12_FULL_43_24; assembly: GCF_001829605.1. NCBI lineage: Bacteria > Pseudomonadati > Campylobacterota > Epsilonproteobacteria > Campylobacterales > Sulfurimonadaceae > Sulfuricurvum > Sulfuricurvum sp. RIFCSPLOWO2_12_FULL_43_24. Next base: position 29,638 of record NZ_MIBT01000007.1, read on the forward strand.
AAGAGACCACTACAAAAGCAGAATTTTTAATAACGTCACATTCTCCATTTATAGTTTCAGACACAAAAACAGAAAACGTAATTCTTTTTGAAAAAAACATAGAAGGAAATGTTCAAAGAGAAGAAATAGAATTTAATACTTTCGGTGCTTCTGTCAATAAAATAACAATGAAAATATTTGGTCAAAAAGAAACTATTGGAGAAGTCGCAAATAACAAGTTTAAAGAGTACATGAACAGATTTGATTCACAAAAAGACATTGATACGATTATTGATGATATTGATCTTGAATTTGGTGAGTCTGTAGAAAAAATTCTATTTATGAAAATGTTTTTTAATAAACAAAAGGTTAAATAGATGCTCTTTCCGTACAAGTATATAAACCATGATATGGAAAAAATGCAAAAATATATGGATTATATTTTTTTTCAAGTATGGATGAAAGCAAAATATTATGATGAATTTGACTTGTCTTTATTTAATAAGAATAAAGATTTAAAAGAGATCATATTTTATTTTTATTATGGGGATACAAGTCCGAGCTATGGAAAAAAATTTGTTCAAATAGTAATGAATATCTTTGAAATTTTTAAGAGTTTGAATTCTTATCACTTGAAACTATTGAAAAAATGGTATATCTCCAATAACAATATAAAAGAAATTTGCAGGGGTAAAAAAAAACCTATTAGGTATCAAGATATCTTTTTCAATACTGATTTGAGAGATGAATTAAAATCTTTGTATACAGTTTTATATGAACAAAATTATCTGGGACTGAAGGAGATCAAAAATCATTACAAAGATTTCTGTTTAGAAAACAATAAAAAGATTTGCCCTTTTTGCGGTTTGTCAAAAATGAAATGTGATCTACACTCTAAACGAGAAGCTTATGACCATTATCTTCCACAAGAAAAGTACCCTTTTAATACTATTAACTTTTTAAATTTAGTGCCTGCTTGTCATGACTGTAATAGTTCCTATAAACTAAGAAAAGATCCTTTGTTTTTTAATGATATATTAAAACGAAAAGCATATTATCCATATAGAAAAAATCATATACCAATAAATATATCTATTGAAATTGATAAACACACTAATGATGTAAATATTAATTTTGATACTCCAGAATTTGAAGAAATAGAAACATGGCAAGAAATATATGGAATTCAGGAACGATATCGAGCTATTTGCGATTTCAGTGATGAAGGCGGCTCTTGGATCGAAGATGTAAGAATTTATGTAGACGGAGGAAAAGGTGGTTTTGATGATTATGTTGAGTACACGGAGCATTTATTTCAACAACATTCGAATCCATATCATGAAAGAAGATTTTTAAAAGTACCATTTTTAAAAGCCTGTAAAGATGCTGGGATAATTTGATGAAGCAAAAAGTATTAATCGTTCAAAGCTAGAAAAATTTTATTCGTTTGATCAGTCCTAAATTAACATTAAAAAAACTTAGCGACACACTCAATAATTAAATCATAAAAAAATTATGGAATAGTGGTTGCTTTATATTTTGTATGGCAGAAAAAGATATAAAAATAAAAGTTATCGAATATCTTTTAAGTAAGAAGATACATGATGTTGTTATTCCTGAAGTTACAGTAGGGCATAAGTCTCTCACTAATACTCAAGTAAGAGCAGATATTTTTGCTCTAAATGGTGATATAAGTATATATGAGATTAAAAGTGAAAAAGACACGTTAACAAGACTTCAAACACAAATTGGTAGCTACAAACAGTATGCAAATAGAGTCAGTGTTGTGGTAGCAACAAAGTTTTTATCAAAGCTAGATATAGATGATAGTATAGGCATCTATGAAGTGGTTTCAAACGGTATAAGAGAAATACGTCCGCCAAGCCATCATGAGCTCAAAAAAGATGATATTTTAGAATACTGGCTTAGCAATGAGCTTAAAGACTTTTTATTCGGATATAAGGGTTCTTCTAAGATGAATAAAAAAGATTCCATCGAGTTTGTAAAAAGTTTGTTAAATGATACTCAGATTTATAATGCCACTTTGCATATGTTGAAAGGTCGTTATAAAGAAGAAAGCTCATATATTAAAGAATTTAAAAAGTTTCCAAAGCGAGGTATGCAATTCAATAGTAATGTTGTTCCTCTAAAAAAACTTCCATTTGGATTGCTTACGCCATAGCGATAGAAATCCCATTATGGATAATACAGTTTTCTTTCATATCACCTAGCGTAAAACGTGAAGTTTTCGTAAGAATATCGTCACATGCTTCACAATGCCCTGCTTGGATTGCGGATAGTCCAGCGACAGCGATACAACCTTGGAGTAAATCCATTGCATCCATCCATGTATTTGTACCCGCTCGTTGCCGTCTTAAATAGTACTGGTCAATATTTTCAATACAGTTGTAAAAGATTCTCGCAGTTCTTGCTGGGAATCCATTGGGGTCAACAGCCGTATCTTTTTCAAATCCGCAATAATCTGCATAAATAAGTTCTGGATGATATGGTTGTAGATTTTTAAAGTTCACGAGAGCATTATTATCGCAAAACGTGTCGGTATTATCTACTAATTTATCGGTAGAAAGGATGTTTTTTGCCAGAAACACTATTTTTAAATCGCTACTTATTTTTTCAATATCTTGTAATTCTTGATGAGTATCTCTAAGCTCTTTGCTATTTTCTTCGAGAACAATATAAGTGTTGTCAAGGATATCAGCTAATGGTAATAAGTAACTTGTCAAATGTTTAATGCTATCTCTTTCAGCTTCGATTCTTAAACATATTCTTGTGTATTTTGTACGCAATTTTGCAATATCCATAGCATAGTCAATTGATGCGGTATTTGTCAGGCGTGTTCTAATTACAGGAATAATATTGGAAGTGTTTGTAAGTGGCATATAGTAATCAACAAACGCATTTTCTGAGTCTAGTTTTTTGTATTCTCGTTTAGGCATTTTTACTTTTGTTGTATCTTTATCTTTAGCATCATTAAATTGCTGTGCCTCAATTCTTTTATCTATATTACTTGTTTCTTGCAGCAATGATAAATCTAAAAAATGAGGGGAATCAAAGCCATCTTCTTGATACCCCTCTATCTTAGTATCAGTTCCTATAACAAGCATTGGCATAATTGTTTTATTTGCATGCGCTTTCATTAGGGATATGCTTTTTCGTGTCTTTTGCGTATACCCTACCGTAGGGACATAAATATCTATTAGAGAGGTTGAAATTTCATCGATACGCTCCATCAATGCATCTTCGTTCTCAATTGTTATGTCAAGATCGATATCCGCATTATAATTTAGCATTACTTCCAAGCGATCCGCATAGGAGTAATATGATATTTTGATGTCGTTTTGGGTGTATTCAAAAATAACAAGGGAATTTAATACAGTGCTCGCGCTCAGCTTTGGAGGGGGCGGAGAGGTCTCTGCTTCTATTGTAGCACCATTAATCGTCAATAAAAGCTTTTTAGGACCAAGAGCAGGCGAAAATACTTTCTTTAATGATTTTAAAGCCATGAATATTCCTTTTTGATTTTCAGACTATTGCCTAACCCATATTTGTTTAGGGTATGGTAGATTGCCCCTTCTGAAACCTTGAATATGTCGCATAAAAGCTTCGTGGATATTCTATCATCACCTTGTATGGACGAAAGTAGTAAATCTAATTTTTGTTTTGGGATCAACAGCTCACCTGCAAATACATCCGCTTCTTTTTCTGTCGGATCTTTGGAATCAATATAATCATTCCGTGCATATAGTAGTTCTGAACTGTCTCTGAAAGATGTATTATTAGAATGCGCCATATGTTTAACGACATGACCAAGCTCATGAGCCACAGTAAATCTCTCTCGGTTATGTGATATATAGCCTTTATACTCTATGACAATATCGTTATTGATATAGCACTTACCAGCTTCAGAATCATCCAATAATGGGTTTTTTATCACTTTTATTCCAAGTTTATGTGCTACGTCAAACGGGCTTATCTCAAAAGGAGAGGAAGGGTATAACTCATCGATCAGCTGTGTAGGTGCTGTAATAGTTTTAAGATAGTCAAGAGTTGCTTGAACTCTGGTATGTTGTAATGAGGCAAGCAGTGCTTTATCTTGAGCAATCATGTACTCAAGCATTGGGTCACTTGGATTTTCCATTAACAAAGCATGGGTATTTTCAATAAGTTTTTTGGTATCTTCAATTTGGTTATTTAGCCTTTGAATATGATTATACATGGGATACCTCTATGATGCCTTTTGGGCTATTTTGCCTGTCTGTTCCGAACCAATTCCGCCAGTAATTTATACGATCTTGCATAGTACCATAATATTTGTGCGCAACTGGAAAAGTTAACACATTGTACCCATCGATATTATAGGTGTGTTTTGGATAATGACCGGATTGATTCATATCGAACATTATCAGTGCAGGATTAAACTTGGTATAGTCGATAAAATTCACCAGATCAATATCATCTGGATTAAGCTTATTGGTACTAAAACTTCCATCTACCCATTGCGTAAATGGGTTAATAAGATTGCTTTGTAAATCGTGTAGATATCGCAAATAAAAATCCCAGTTACGCTGCCTTGTTGTTGACGTAGAAAAGCTATCTACAAAAGAATCTTTACATTCAGCAAGAGTAAATGGAATGACTTCGTACGGTGTTATATTACCATTTGAATCGAAAACTACTTTGCTCATCTAAACCTTTTCATATTAAAATGTATAATATTATATTTTATCAAAATTAATGCAAATAACAACTATTTACGATAAAACAAACACATCAAGTAAATACCAATAGTTTGAAACCCTATTTATTAGCTACAAATTGTTTAGTTTTGAGCCCATCCAAATAATCACTCCACCATTGAACAAGCTCTCGTCGTTGCTCGATGTAATCAGCATGATTATAAGCTTCTGCAACTTTTGACTGAACCGTATGTGCTAAATGAAATTCGATAATATCTCTATCCGCTTTGTGGCCATTTTCAATGTTTCTGTGCTCATTAGCAACCGTTGAAAACATCCCACGGAAACCATGAGGAACAATCTCTTCGCCAAAGCCAAGACGTTTCAATCCAACGTTTAATGTGTTCTCACTAATGGGTTTTGTAGGATCAGCTGGGCTCGGAAAAAGATATTTGGATCGATGTTTCGAATAGGGAGCTGCTTTCAAAATGATCTCTATCATCGTATCCGTCAGCGGCATAATATGGCGTCGTTTTGTTTTCATCTTTTCTGCGGGGATATCCCATAGTTTTTTTTCGAAATCAAACTCATCCCACTCTGCAAAACGGATGTTTTTAGGCCGTAAGGCGAGATAAGGGGCTAGCTGAAGACCAAAGCGTGTTGACGGGTCACCCTTATAATCTTCTATCGCCAATAGTAGCGCTTTAATCCCTTTTGCATCGGTAATCGTAGGGTAGTGGTTGTCTTCATTTACAGGAGGCAGAATATGTTTACGATTGATGTCAGCAATAATATTGTGTTCAACGCGGCCATTATCACACGCCCATGACCATATTTGACCGCAAAGGGTTAAAACCCGGTGTGCCGTCTCATTGTATTTCGGATCAATTTTTTTGACACACTCGATGATTTGTTTTTTGGTAATCTCGTCTATATGCTTGGATGGTAAATGAGGGATAACATACATTTCTATACGTCTCTTTTGTCTTTGAAGATGCCCTGTATTTCTTTGCAGTACATTCCCATGATACTCAAGAAAATCATCTAGTATTTTTGTGATTTGTTTGTCATTTTCACCATCAATTTGCTTTTTTTCGATTGATTTGAGTTTATTTTTGCCAGAGGGAAGCGTTCCTTCTTTTAACTGTGCTTTCAGTCGATCGCGTTCTTCACGCGCCTCCTTTAGGCTAACCCCTTTTTTTTTCGGTAAATATTGCCCTATGGTGATTTTTTTAACTTTTCCATCAACTGGTGATTTGAATCGATATATCCATGTCTTTGTGCCATTACGCTTTACTACTGTCTCATCCGGCATCGTTTTAATTTCATCAGGCTTAATAACAAGCATCAATCCATCGCCGTCAAAAAGCGCATATTCTTTCTCTTTGGGATTACTCGCATCTATCTCTAAAACAGTAAGATGCGTAACGATTCTAGCCATGGTCAGCCTTTGTGAGTAATAAGTACATTAAAAATATCCAAATGTACTTTTTAATAAAATGTACTCAAATTGTACTTATTTATGCTGATATGTACCTAAATTCGTTGAGAGTCATGGAGAATAAAATTATAGCTAAAAAGCCTATTTCAGGAGTTTTATGAGGTTTATTTGGAGGCTTTGAGATAAGAGGATGGTGGAGGCGTCCGGGATTGAACCGGAGTCCTAAACCAAGGAAGTAAAGGCGTCTACATGCTTAGTAACGTTGTTTGTTTTTCAGATGACTATCACACAACGTGCAAAGCTACGTCATCCAATTCTCTAAATTCATTCAAGTCCGAGACACTCCAAGAATATAGCTATCGCAGGGGTTATACGCCAAGCCCTCTCGGTGATAGCATAGAGAGGTAGCGCAGTCCTAAATTAAATTAAACTTACGCTACAGCGTAAGCAGGACGGTAATTAGTGTTGTTTGCGTTTAAGCAAGTGTGAGCCGTATAACGGAGCTGCTCAGTCCGGCGATGCAACCTAAACCTTCTTGATCCAGTCGAAGCCATGTCGCCCCCACGTGGTAACCGAAGTTATAAGCGCATTATACCCAAAGGTGCGTAAATGAATACGTAGTTACTGAAAGGTGATAATGAAACCGATCTCACGATCACTATAGAGGATTGAATCGGTCGGTTCCCCCGTAAGATGATGGGGAATCACACGAAACTGCGGATACGTCTGAATGCTCATGGTGACGTCTAGATCAATCCTGAAAAACAGAAGAGTATCTTTCAACCCATCGGCAATACTTCCCAGCGGATCGAGGAAAAAATAGCTGATATTTCCCAAACCTTTTGACCCGAAAACGACTCCCCCCTGCTGATCCAGTTTCCCCTCGAGCATAAACATCCCCTCTCCGAACAAAGAACCGACCAGCGGGGTAAAAATCAAATCTTGGATCGAAGGGACCTCAGCAAAGGCCTCATACCCGTATTCCCAGAAAAAGGTGGACATCAACGTGGAAAATGCCGCCGATTCACCGATCGTAAATCCGTCATTTCGGGCTAAGGTATAGTAGTATGCACCTGCGACCGGATGGCCGATATAGTTGATAACCCAGCTGTCATTATCCCAAACGGGCTTGGTACTGACATGATCTTTCCATCGCTGGGATAGCGATTTTTCTTCGAGTTTCGCGGCATTCCAGTTGGTAATATCTTCGGGCAAGAAAGCCAAAATACCGATGGATGAAAGCATTACAACTTGCAAGTAGACCGAGTCTTCAACCACTTCTCGATAGCGATAGGGAAGCGTTTCATTGACATTCATAGCCGTCGGAAGGTAATCTTTGATATCATCGTCTATAGACCCGACAACCGAAAAATTATTCTCCTGAACCGTCATTGGATCAGGAGAAACTTCCAATGCTCGTAATGTGTTGTCGGATTGCGGAGATAGTTGCGTGAGCGTATCATAAAGCGTATTATCGGCAAAAGTGTTTATCGTCACCAAGAGTAAAAAGAGAATCCGATAACGCATCATTTTTTTACAAATGCCGCATACGCTCTAACTATTAATCAATGATTTGATGTTGCGGGTAATGTCACAGCATTTAGCGATTTTTTGAGTGTTGTTTAACGTATCATCCAAAAGGACATTGACAATCGCCGAACCGACGATAACACCATCCGCCCCCTGCACTTTTTCTCGCGCGCTCTGTTCATTCACCCCAAATCCGACATACACCGGAGTCTGGGTATGACGTTTGATCATCTCGAGTACCGGAGCCAAATCTTCCGCTTTTCCGCTTCCGGTAATCCCTGCATAGGCGACGAGATAGATAAATTTGCGCGCTTGCGCCGTGATAAGTGCAATACGTTCTTCACCGTCGGTCGGAGCGACAAAAGTGATATTCGCCAATCCACGGTTCTCAAACAGTGTGTGATACGCTTTTGCTTCCTCATACGGGACATCGGGAATAATCAAACCGTTTACTCCGATACTTTTAGCCGTATCGAGTAATTTTTCCATACCGTATTGGTAAAACGGGTTAAAATATCCCATCCACAACGTATCGATTTTAGGGGCTATGCTAGCGGAAATATCTAAAAGGTCGGCAAAACGAAAACCTGCTTCAAGAGCACGCTGATTTGCCGCTTCGATGACCGGACCATCGGCAACGGGGTCAGAGAACGGAACTCCGAGTTCTAAAGTATCGACACCGTTTTCACCGAGTGCTAACGCCAAATCTACGGTAAAATTTTTATCAGGATAACCTGCGGTAATGTAGGCTACGAGTTGCTTCACGCTTTCTCCATATCGGGTAAAATTAAAAGGGAAAAATGGATTTTAGTGAGTTCATTATCCATTTTGAAATCTTCTTGCCACTGCAAAAACATGTCCGAAACACTGATGAGCCAGTTGATGGTCTCTTCATTGACAACCTTATCGCTGGTTCTAAGTTGTTCAAGGGCATCTTCGACAAATGTTGAGAGACGAACCATCGGCTGAATCTGCAAATAGCCTGAAGCTGATTTGATATTATGGAAAATACGGAATAGCTCTTCAATACTGCGATGGTAACGTTCACTGTTTCCCAAATCAATAATCAAAGATTCCATAACTTCGGACATCATTGCGTAATGATCTAAAAATTCGTCAATGATTTCGAAGTCGAAATTGGCTTCCAGAGCACTCCGTATCCCCATAATGAACTCTCCTATAATGGGTGAATTATATCGAGCTTTTGATTAATCCCGTATCGTAAAATGCCATGCAATAACTTTGAGAGGGAAATTTTGGGTAAACTACGCCTATATTATTAATAAAACGCAAGTGGAGCAAAGCCCCACTTGACTACGCTTGCCGCTGTGGCACTAAAGCTTGCCTCAAATGAGGCAGATGTTTACAAAGATAGAGGATATTTTTAGTATGAAAAAACTGACAATCGGTTCAATTCAAAAACGCAAAGGGTCGCTTCCGCTCGTGATGATCACGGCGTACGATGCCCTTTTTGCCCGTCTTTTTAGCGAAAGTGCTGATATTCTCCTCGTCGGCGACAGCCTCAATATGAGCTTTGGCGGCAATAGCGATACCCTCAGCAGTACCATGGATCAAATGATTTATCATACCAATGCGGTCTGCAAAGGGGCACCCAATACGTTTGTCATCACCGATATGCCTTTTGGAGCCTATACCGATGAAAAGAGCGCTTTAGAGAATGCGATACGTGTTTATCGTGAAACCCCATCCGATGCGGTCAAAATTGAGGGGGGGGCGGATAAAGCCCATCTGGTACGCCATCTCACGGCAAACGGAATCGCCGTCTGCGGGCACATCGGATTACTCCCCCAAGCGTTTCGTGCCGAGGGAGGGTATAAAGTCAAAGGTAAAACCGAAGTAGAAGCCCTCTCTCTGATCGCCGACGCCCAAGCGATTGAACAAGCCGGTGCTTTTATCCTCGTCATCGAAGGGGTTAAAGCCGACGTCGCAACACGTGTCGCTCAAAGTATCTCTATTCCCGTTATCGGAATCGGTGCGGGTAACGGCGTGGACGGACAGGTTCTTGTGTTCTCTGATATGCTCGGACTCTATGAGCCGTTTGTCCCAAAATTCGTTAAACAATACATGAGCGGTGCCGCTTCGGTCAAAGATGCAGTGAAAACCTATGCCGATGAAGTTCAAACCCGTTCATTCCCCGATGAAAATTATGTTTACTAGGATCCGATAACGTGGAACGTATTGTAGAGATTGAAAAATTTAACGCCGAAGAGGTCACTGAGACTTCGTTGCGCCCCAGCGCATGGGACGATTATATCGGACAAGAACAGATCAAAAAAAATCTGGGGGTCTTTATCGAAGCGAGTTCAAAACGCCGAGAAGCTCTCGATCACGTCCTTTTTTACGGACCTCCCGGTTTGGGGAAAACGACCCTCGCCCTCATTATCGCCAACGAAATGGGGAGCAACATCAAAGTCACCGCCGCTCCGATGATCGAAAAAAGCGGTGATCTCGCCGCTATCCTCACGAACCTCGAAGAAGGGGACATCCTCTTTATCGACGAAATCCACCGTCTCTCGCCAGCCGTCGAAGAGATCCTCTATCCTTCGATGGAGGATTTTCGTCTCGACATCATCATCGGTAGCGGTCCGGCGGCACAAACGGTCAAAATCGATCTCCCCCGCTTTACCCTCATCGGTGCGACCACCCGTGCGGGGATGCTTTCCAATCCCCTGCGCGATCGCTTCGGGATGAACTTTCGGATGCAGTTTTATACCCCTGATGAGCTATGCAGTATCATCACCCAAGCCGCCACAAAATTGGGCAAAAGCATTGACAAAGAGGCAGCGCACGAAATCGCCAAACGCTCACGCGGAACCCCCCGTATCGCTTTGCGCCTCCTCAAGCGGGTTCGTGACTTCGCCGATGTTGCCAATGAAAACACTATCTTGCACCAACGCTCCCGTTATGCTCTCGATCAACTCGGGATCAATGCCAACGGATTCGATGAGATGGATATACGCCTCCTCAAATTCCTGATGGAAGCCAAAGGGCGCGCTATGGGTCTCTCCACTATCGCAGCGGCACTGAGTGAAGACGAGGGGACAATCGAAGATGTACTCGAACCCTACCTGCTGGCTAACGGTTATTTGGAACGGACAGCGCGCGGACGGGTTGCCACACCCAAGACCTATGAACTGCTCAAATTCGGAATACCGCAAAACGGGCTGTTTGAATAAGGAATAATGTGAAAAAAGAGCACTTTACCCTCGTACTGCTATTGATTGTTTCCTACGGAATATACATTTTATATGAGCCGTTTTGGATGAGTATCGTCGTTGCTTCGCTTTTGGCAATTTCTACCCACCATATTCAAATGGGGTTTTTTAATCTGACCAAAAACCGTTTTTGGGCTTCCGCCCTCTCTACCCTTATGTTAGGGTTACTTTTCTTCGCACCGTTAGGATATTTTTTATTTCATATCTCGCTCATGATGCAAAACCTTGATCCGATGATCATGAACACCATAGAGACAAAAATCCATACTTGGATAACCCATCTACCGCCTTACCTCTCCCGTTTCGAAGCAAAAATAGAGGCCTCGTTAGTCAAATTTGATCCTACCGCATTCTCTCAGCACATCATCGCCTACGCTTCTGAGATCGGGAGTTTTGCGATGTCGTTTCTCTCGGGGACCCTTTTTATCTTGATCTTCTATTTTATCGCCCATTACTATGGACGGGAGATTTTTGAGTTTTTCAAACGTTCCGCCCATTTTCCGCAACAAGAGAGCACCCTTATCATGTTTGAGATGCGTTCCTCCATGAGTGTCGTTTTCTACTCTATTATTGCCACTGCCGTATTTGAAGGAGCCTTGTTTGGTCTCGCGATCGAATACATGGGATACAACGGTCTGCTTTTCGGAATTATGTATGGCTTTGCATCCTTGATCCCTGTTGTCGGAGGGGTAGTGATGTGGCTTCCCTTTACCCTGTTTGAACTCTCTTTGGGAAATACGGAAAATGCCCTGTTTATTGCGCTCTATACGATTATTGTTATCTCAGTCGTTGCCGATACCTTTATCAAACCGGTCATTATCAAAATCATCAACCAAAAATTGATCAAGCCCCAAGAGAAAATCAACGAACTCATTATCTTTTTCGCCATCATTGCCGGACTCGCAACTTTCGGCTTTTGGGGGATGATTATCGGTCCGGCCATCACGGTTCTTTTTTTAACGTTGATGAAAATCACCGAAGCTCAAAGCGAAGAGATTATTCATTAATACTGTTAATACACGATTGATGCTGTATTAGTCATTCTGCTCTATGATGTTAAAGTTAAATACCACAACACGGAGAAAAGCCATGAAAAAGATTTTAAGTATCGCACTGATCCTCGGTGCAACAGCATTACTTGCCGGAGGGATGCAACACGGCATGCAACACGGCATGAATGATGGAATGATGTGCGGCGGCAAGGGCGGAATGATGCAAAAATGTGAATGCGACACAAAAAAACTTCCGCCAATGATGGAAAAATTGGATTTGAACGATAAACAAAAAGAACAAATCACTAAAATTCGTGAAGAGGGTAAAGCGTTCCACAACAAACAGCACGAAAAAATGATGGGGGTACTCACTCCTGAACAACGCGCTAAAATGGAGGGAATGAAAATGATGATGGGAGAAATGGGTTCAAAAAACTGCCCGAATAAAGGTGATATGAAAGGGATGAAAATGGGCGAAGACAACATGGGCGGCATGGGTGGTATGGGCTGCAAAAATTGTGACAACAAGTAAATACGATGATCAAAATCCTTCTGATAGAAGATGACCTCGAAATATCGGATCTCCTGACCCAATATTTGAGCCGTTATCAGATGGAGGTCATTTCGTATGCCCACCCCAAAGCGGCGCTCGCCTCTTTGGGGATTGAATCATATGATCTTGTACTACTCGATCTAACCCTCCCCGATATGGACGGGTTGGATGTCTGCAAAGCGCTTCGTGAGCGCAGTGACATCCCGATTATTATCTCTTCGGCTCGGAGTGATTTGGGAGACAAAGTTATCGCCCTCGAATTGGGCGCCGATGATTACCTCCCAAAGCCCTATGAGCCCAGAGAATTGGTCGCACGCATCCAAAGTCTTCTTCGCCGTATCAACGGTAAAACGATCCAAGCCAGCAGTGATACGTTTCGTGTCGATGAAAACGGGATTTATAAAGAAGGAGAACTGCTCCTCCTTACCCGCGCCGAATTTGAGCTCTTAAGTCTCCTCATAAAGCACCATCGCCAGATTGTCTCCCGTGACTTTATCGCCAACAATGTTGAATCGATCGGATGGGAGAGCTCCGAGCGCAGTATCGATGTCCTCATCAGTCGAATACGCCAGAAAATCGAACCCAATCCCAAACACCCTACCATCATCCGCTCCATTCGCGGTATGGGGTATCAATTTACCCTATGATCTCACGTCGCCACTCCGTTTTTTTCAAGCTCCACGCTTTCTTTTTTCTCGCACTTATCGTGTTGATTTTACTCTTTATCTCAGCATTGCATGAACAAGAGCAACAAAAGCTTCACCTTCTCGCCCACCGATCAATGGAACTCTCCCGTATCATCGACGAAACCAAAGCGCGCGGCTGTATGGAAAAAAATCATGAACTAGCCGAAGCAGGGTTCAAAATGATGGAAGCCAAAACACCTAAATGTAAGGCGATAACACTCCCTCCTCCGATGGAGTCAAAGCTGCGATCCCACAATATCAAAGTAACCATATACAAAGATAACATAGGATTTATCTATGAACTCGCCGAAGGTCATTGCACCATGTTCTATCGTGACACAGCGGAGGGGAAAACCTACTATTTCGTGTGGTTTTTATTCTTTGCCCTCTTAGGGGGACTCGTGAACATGTATCTTCTGCTATGGCGCAACCTCAAACCGCTAAAACGTCTCTATCAGCAGATACAGCGATACGGTGAAGGGGAAGAAATACACCATACGCCAAGCAACGGCAAAGATGAAATCGCCCTGATCTCCAATGCTCTCTATGATGCACTCGAGAAACAAAGCAAGCTCAAAAAATCACGCGAGCTTTTCTTGCGTAACATTATGCATGAGCTAAAAACCCCCATTACCAAAGGAAAACTCATCGTCGAGCTCGAAGAACCGAGTCCTAACCGTAACCTGCTCGCCAAGCTTTTCTCTCGATTAGAAAATCTGATTCGTCAGATGGCGGATATCGAGAAAATGCACGCATTTTCCCTCACAAAAAGTCCGAAAAGTCTTGATTCTATGATCCTAACGGCGATGGATAATCTGATGATTGAAGATAATTGTGTAGAAGTAAGCGGATGCACCCAAAGCATTATGGTCGATAGCGAACTCTTTACCAGTGCCCTCCAAAACCTAATCGACAACGCTGTGCGTCACGCGACCTCCTATCCGATTCATATCCATTGTGACGGAGAAAAAATCTGTATTCGAAACAGCGGAGAACCTCTTAAACGTCCGGTCGAAGAGGCATTACAGGCATTTGTCACCGAGCGGGGAGACGGGGGATTGGGATTAGGACTCTATATCGCCCAATCG
>NZ_MIBT01000007.1:43862-51345 GCF_001829605.1 Sulfuricurvum sp. RIFCSPLOWO2_12_FULL_43_24
GGATTAGGACTCTATATCGCCCAATCGGTGTGTGATCTGCACCGATTTAATCTCGAATATCGCTATGAAGAGGGAATACACCATTTCTGTATCCGGTTTTAATAAGTACGTCTTTTAAAATAAACCCATATCAGCGCTGAAACTGCCGCCATCGCAAAACTGAGTGCCATCCCCAGTGTCATCCATTGACCGAGTATGTAACCGATCTGTGCATCGGGAGCGCGGTAAAACTCGACCAATCCGCGACCGATTCCGTATGCAACGCCATAGAGCAAAATCAACTCCCCCTCAAACGCTTTTCGATGACGATAGAGATAAATAATAACAAAGACGATAATCCCCTCGACAAACGCTTCATAAAGCTGTGAGGGGTGACGGAGGGTGTCATAGACATAGATTCCCCACGGAACATCGGTAGCACGCCCTACTAGCTCTTGATTGAGGAAATTCCCGATCCGTCCGAAGACATATCCCAACGGAACCGATACCGCGACCAAATCCATCAATCGTCCGAACGGTATTCCGTGACGGCGATGATACAGGTAGGAGCCGATCAAAAATCCTAAAATCGCGCCGTGAAAACTCATCCCCCGAATCCCGACAAACTGCCCGTCGATAAACGGATTAAAGATCTGCCACGGTTGCGTGAGATAATACATCGTATGGGTATCGTAAAAGAGGATATACCCTAAACGCGCCCCGAGGATAACACCGATTTCAGCGTAAATAAAATAGTCATCCAATTGCTCTTTGGTAATGTCAATATTGTCCTTTTGAACAATCCATTTGGCGATCACGAGAGCGCCCAAAAGAGCCAGAACGTACATCAGCCCGTACCAGTGAACGGGGATAGCGCCTAAATGAAACGCTACAGGGTTAAAATGTTCGTATATATGCTGCCAAAATTCCATTTATTTCCTTTGGTGTTGACCCATAATCTGTGTAATCACTGCTAAATTTTCATCCAAACGATACGCTTTGCCGAATCCCATGACGACACTGCCGCTTTTGGGAGAGAGTTTAAAGAGATGAAAATCCCTCATCTGCGTGAGAGAAGTGACAAGATCCGTGTCAAAATGGGCACAAAAACGCTCGATAACCGACACATAGATCGAATCATCCCGAAATACTTCCGAGACTGCCGATTCAATGGTTACCCGTTTACGGGCAAAGGGTTGGATACATTGAGACTCGTCTTCGACAAAGAACACGGATACCTTGGGGTTAATGAGGAGATTACGACCGTGCTGGGCTACCGTACTGATGAGGATATAAAAATCATTCTCCATACGTACATAGGGAGCCGTACTTGCATGCGGTTCACCCTCAGGGGTGAGGGAAGCTATAATCAGGGTTTGATACGTCTCTAAAAACGACTCGACCTCCAGCGTGGTCATTGTCGTAGCGCTTCTGCGATCAACTCGATCGGGTTTTTAAACACCACATCGACATTCGCTTCATTCATCGAGTTATTAATCTGCATACGGCAGGCACTGCACTCAGCGGTGACGATTTGCGCCCCCGTTTTAGCGATCATGGCCGCTTTGGGTTTTCCCGCCGCTTGGGCAAAATGGAAATTCTCCGTCTGCATCGTCACCCCGCCAAAACCGCAACAGGCATTCGGATCGCTCATCTCGGTAATCGTGTAGTTCTGCCCTACCAGTGCGCGCGGCTCTTTGTAGACCCCCTGCATTTTACGAGCATGACACGGATCGTGATAGGTTACAGTGAGATCACTCCGCCCTTTGGATGCCAAAAGCTGTTTTAGTTCCGTTTTTTGCTCCAACCACTCGGTTGCCATAAAGATTTTATCTTTGAGTTTTTGAGCGCGTTCCAACCATTCGGGCTGATCGTGGAAAAAGTGTTCGTAATCGATTTTAATCATCGCACTACAGGTCGCTTCAGGGATGATAATCGCTTCGACCTCATCGATAAAACTCTCGAAATAGACGATGTTCTTTTTGGCATTATGATCGACCGTCGCAAAATCTCCCGTAAAATAAGCCGGTGCTCCGCAGCAAAGCTGCTTTTTCGGTATAAAAGCATCCACCTTCAACGCTTCGAGAATCTCTAAAAGCCCCTTGCCGATCTCGGTGTAGTTGTAGTTCGCCAAACACCCGATGAAGATCGCCACACGACGTTGTCCGCCGTTGGGGATATTTTCGGGATAGCTGTTTAAAAACGAAGTTTTTCCCATCGACGGTAACAATCGATCTTTTTTGATGATTGGGAGATCAAAACGCGGCTGCATCGAGTTGATTTGGGCTTTGATTTTGAATCCGCACGTTTGAAAGACGTATCCGAGTTTAAAAAGGATATCCATCGTCATACGGTGACGGAGAAGATAGAAAAATGCCCGCTTAAACCATGCAATCCCGTATTTATCGGCGATATCGGCACGTACCTGTTCAATCACCATATCGGTCGGCAGTGCTTTAGGACAGACATCGGTACAGTTGGTACAGAGAAAACAGCTCTCAAAAATTGCTTTGGCATTTTTGTCCAGTTCCAACTGACCCCGCTCATACGCCCCGAGAAGATCGATAAACCCGCGCGGAGAAGTAACCTCGTCGGCATTGACATTATGGATGGTACAAACCGGTATACATTTCCCGCATTTGATGCAGGCATCCGAGGTATCGGTAAAGTGAAAGAGTTCGCGTTTTTCCATCCGCTTACACCGTTTTACTGAATGCTTTATCAGAGCTTGCGTGACGCTTCATATACGCATCGAAAGGCATCGCAATATTTCGGATCAAAAGCGTTCCCGTAACCGAACACTCTATTGACGCAGGGCTTATCGTGAGCAAGCCATCCGCCTCGAACGGTTTGAGTACTTCAATCGCATCGGAAAAATACTCTGCAAATTTCACACCGTAGAGTCGCTCGAATCGTGCGATGTCAAGTTTAAAATTGCTCATCAGTTCCATAATGACGTATTGACGGATACGATCATCTTCATTCAAAGCCACACCCCGTTCATGCGGTAATCGCCCTGCGTCGATAGCCGCTTCATACGCTTCCATCTCTTTAAAGTTTTGAGCGTAATAATCGGCCCCTTCTCCGATAGAGGTAAGCCCTACTCCTATCAGATCGGCTCCCCCTTTGGTGGTGTAGCCTTGGAAATTACGGTGCAATTCCCCTTTTTCGATCGCTTTAAACAGCTCATCTTCGGGTTTGGCGAAATGGTCCATCCCGATCATTCGATACCCAAGTTCAGACATATGATCGATGGTGTAACGCATAATGGCGAGCTTTTCTGCGGGATGAGGCAAAGTCGTCTCATCAATTTTTCGCATCGTTTTTTTGAGCCACGGTACATGAGCATAATTGAAAACCGCGAAACGATCAGGATCAAGCGAAATCGCCAAATCCAGAGTCTTTTTAAACGTCTCCAAACTCTGATGCGGTAACCCGTAAATGAGGTCAACGTTAACGCTCACCATATGGTATTTACGCGCCAAATCCATCGCCGCTTTGGTGATATCATAAGGCTGAACACGGTGAACCGCCACTTGGACTTTCTCATCGAAATCTTGGATACCGAAGCTGACGCGATTAAATCCGGCATCACTGAGAACTTTCATTTGTGCATCGTTAATGTGGCGCGGATCGATTTCACAGCTGATTTCAGCACCCTCTGCAAAATTTTTAAAATGGCTTTTGATCGCGCTAATAATACGGTGAAGCTGATCGGCATCAAAAAATGTCGGTGTCCCGCCGCCGAAATGGAGCTGAATAACCGAGCGATTGACATCAATATGCTGACTCAAAATTTGCAGTTCACGTGTCAGATAATCGATGTAGCGCTCTTTTTTATCCTCTTTTGAGGTAAAGACGACATTACAGCCACAAAAATAACAGGCATTTTTACAAAACGGCAAATGAAAATAAAGGGACAACGGACGCGCCGTATCTTGTGAATGGAGCTTAGCGAGATACCCCTCATAATCAAAAGCATCACTAAACTCTAATGCCGTAGGATAGCTCGTATAACGAGGCCCCGGTTTGGAATATTTGGTAAATTTATCAAAATCAAGCATTGTGTGCATCCCTAAGCTAAGGTGTATTATCGCGATTATACCCTTTTGGATTGAAGTTCCCCTAAAAAACCTATGTTACGAAAGATAAATAGGGGGCGATAAAATTACGGTTATTGCCATTCAACCTATTGCTTTTTACAAATATTGTGATAAAATCATCACAAATTATGATAATTCAAGAGGGTTCATGAGTGCCATTAAAGTGCTGGTTGTAGAAGACGATGAAGTAACGGCTATAAATTTAAAAATGTCGCTGGAAAAACAGGGATATGATGTTGTTTCCCTCGCTGACAATTCGGTCACTGCACGCAATAAGATCAAAATTTACAATCCCGATATTGCACTGATTGATATCGGATTGCAAAAAACGATGGACGGTATCGAACTGGCACAGTATATCCGTGATAAAATTTCTCTCCCTTTTATCTATTTGACGGCACATTCGGATAATGATATGCTCTCAAAAGCAAAAAAAACCGAACCCTACGGCTATATTGTCAAGCCCTTTGATCCGATCAATCTCCATACCACAATCCAAATGGCCCTCTACCGTTTCAAAGAAGAGAAAAAACGCAGTTCCAATATGGATGAACTCAAATCAGACCGCGAAGAGCTTGAAAAATTGGTGTATGCCAAAAAGCTCTCGGACAAACCGATTGTCGAATTCGGAGAGGGCTATCGGCATGATACGGGTTTGGGAGAGACTTTTTACCAAAACCAAAAAATCAAACTCACCAAAAAAGAGAACGCTTTTATCCGTCTTCTGGTTGCGCAGCTGGGGAGTGTCGTTGATTTCGAACAGGCGATCAATTATGTCTGGGAGACCAAAGGGGCAACCGATAACAGCGTCCGAACCCTCGTGTGGAGACTCCGAAGCAAACTTCCGACCGATGTGATCCAAAACGCTTCAGGGGTCGGATACTATCTCGAAGAGTAGCGGTTACAAAAACCGCTTTTCAAACTCACGTTTAAGCACTTCATACGCTTCAAGATAATCAAACTCTCCATCTTTATCACTCGCGGATTCTTCAATAACATTGGAGAGTCGTGATAGCTCGTCAAAACGAAAATTGGCACTTGAGCCTTTCATCGCATGAGCAATAAAAGCAATATCAACATAACGCTTTTTTTCGATCGCGTGAAAAAGTTCCGGGAAAGAGTGTTCCATTTTTTGTCGATAAATATCCAGCAGATACTCAATCTGTTCCTCCTCAAGCATCAGTGCACTTTTTAGATGGCCCATATCAATATTTTTCCATTTAGAGTCAATTTCCTTGCTCGCATCACCGGAGATTAAAACCACAGCCGGCAAATAACGTTCAAACAGCTGTTCAATCTCTTTGAGTACGATCGGTTTTCCTAAAAAAGCGTCATAGCCGTTTTGAATTGCCCTCTCACGTGATCCTTTAATCACATTTGCCGTCAATGCCACTATCGGAGTGTGTTGACGTCCGGACTCTTCTTCAAAAGCTAAAATATTGGCTGTCGCTTCATTCCCGTTCATCAGCGGCATCTGCTCATCCATCAGTACCATATCGAACTCTTCTAATGTATACATCTGCAGTGCTTCGGCTCCGTTTGAAGCAATCGTATTGGTTAAACCGTACCGTTCCAATATTATTTTAATCAGCTCTTGATTCGCATGGTTATCTTCAGCGACAAGGATTTTTCCCTCAAATCCCCGTCTTTTACCCAATCCTTCAATCACCGGCAGATGTGGCTTGTTAACCCCCAGTACTTCACTCAAAGCGCTTTGCAGTTTCGTACAATAAATCGGAAAAGTCAACGGAACAATCGTTGAGATAGCATCGTAGCGATCATCTAAAAAGTCCAGAATGGCAACGGAAGGGATTTGATGCTCAATAATCGTTTCGCGTGCTGCATCACTCATCGAACTCTCCAAGAAAATGAGCAAATCACACGGTTCCTGAACGTGTTCAACCACATGAACATCCAATCCGAAATGATCCCAATAGCGTTGAATCGATTCGAGTTTATAACTCTCACGAGCATCGTAAGCCAGCAGTCCGAATCGAACCCCCTCAAACATCGACGCATCAAACTTGGCAATCTCACACTCGTGATTTACAACGACCGGAATTTTCAGCGTAAAATGGCTCCCTTCTCCGACTGTCGATTCAAGCTCGATACTGCCCCCCATGTGTACTGCCAGTTGTTTACAAATTGAGAGCCCCAAACCGGTCCCCTCATTAATTTTCATGCTCCCCTCTTGTGCTTGGGAAAATGCGTCGAAAATCCGTTCTTGATCATGCAGGGCAATTCCAATCCCCTGATCGCGTACCGAAAGGGAGAGTATCCCATCATCGAATCTTGCTTCAACATGGATCGCTCCGGCATGATGACTAAACTTAATGGCATTGCTTAAAAAATTGCCGACAATCTGTTTAATCCGCAATGCATCGGAGACTATTTCGTATGGGATTGAGGGATCGATAAAACTGGTAAGGGTAATGTTTTTAGAGTTGGCGCTTGGGACGAAGAGCTCCATCGTATGCGATATTTCATCATGAATATTGAATGGCTGCGGATCAACGGTAAATTCTCCGCTTCTCAGTTTGCTGAAATCGAGAATATCATTAATAATATGGAGAAGATTTTCACCGCTGTTACTGATGATATCGAGGTACTGCTGATAGCGAGGATTGGTCGTTTCATCGCGTAAAAGTGATACAAACCCTAAGATAGCGTTGAGCGGAGTCCGTATCTCATGGGACATGTTAGAGAGGAAATACTCTTTGGCTTTGGAAGCGTTAAGCGCTTCTTGTTCTTTTTGATAAATTGTGTCCGTATACAGTTTGAGTACACCCGCAAAATTGCGGTCAAAGAGATAGCTAACAGCAAAAAAAATGGCTTGATCATTAATGTTTAGACGGTACGTCGCATTCAAAACCGCACGTTTGAAATGGGTACAAAGGATAAACAGTTCATCCGCACGCAATTCTTTATTTTTGAGGTATTCGATCAACTCCACGATGACCGGACACTCTCCTATCGCCATCGTCCCCGAAACAACCCCCATGAAGTAATCAAACACGTTGCTTGCATAACGGGTAACAAAAAGATCGGTATCAATTTCGTGCCGTTCCAAAATCTCCGCACACAGTTCTTCATCAACCCACTCTTGTAAAATCGACTCTTTAGAGGCCACTAAAATGGCTTTGGATTCAAAAAGATGTTTAAAAACGGTATGTTGCATTTATTCTCCGCGCCCTTTTCCAATTCTCTGTTTTTAGAGAGGCATAAGGGATAGTATCTGCTATATGATACTCAAAAAGGGGTTAAAAGTATAATTTTTTATTATTAAGGTGCTACCCAGTAAAAAACGCCCAGAGCAACAATCAACAGCTGAAAAGCTAAAATAGTGACCGTTCCGATAATATTTCCGATCTGACAGCTCGTACACTGCTTATAGAGGCGTG
>NZ_MIBT01000008.1:0-9177 GCF_001829605.1 Sulfuricurvum sp. RIFCSPLOWO2_12_FULL_43_24
GATTTAAGACGTTCAACCACAGAAGAGGTACATTCAACATCACCGGGCCATTCACGTTCAAATCCATCGACTTTTGTTTTGGTAGTACCGTCAATCGAAACGATAACATCAGACGTATAAAGATCACGAGCTGCATCCATATTATTGGTTACGCGCCAAAGGAGCATATAAGGGTTATGGATATCATTTTTCGCTTCATCGACAAAAATAACAATACGTAAATACTCTTTTAATGGTTCTAAAAGGGAGAAACAATCTTTGATTGAGCGACTTTCTTTACGCACACTTACAACGGTCACAGGGTTAGCCGTGTGACGCATATACTGGGTCAATCCAACCGCTTCGGGAAGGAACGATTGTACTTTTTCCAATAAAAGTGTGCTATCAATCGATTCAGGTGCGGTCGGTGAATACGATGCCGTAAAATCTATTCCCAATTTTCCCCCTACGAGCGATTCCGGACTGGAGTGATCCAATGCATCGGTAATCCCCTCTGATATAAAGAGGCATTTTGGGATAAATCGGTTTAGCGCATACGTTATTAATGCTTCGTAATTGGTCAATTTCGGAGCATCTTCCCCGAAAAAGAGGGCATGTTTGACAAAACTCATCTGTCCCGAACCCCAAAAAATATGCATAAACTGTTTGGCGTGCCCTTTGTACAACGGTTTCATTTTCGCCAAAATAAGGTTGTGAAACACACCATTCTCAGGCATGTGATAATCAATCAAATCCGCCGCATTCGTTTTCAACAGCGGTAAAAACACCCTCTCGGTTGCCCAACCCATATATTTATCTTCCAATGGTGGTTTCCCGACAACGGTTGCAAGATAATAAGGGGTTTTGCGGTGTGTGATAGCACTCACTTCCAACACCGGATAATGTTCTGCAAGGGTATAATATCCGGTATGATCTCCAAACGGCCCCTCAAGTTGAAGTTTTTCGGTATCTACCCATCCCTCGATGACGAAATCAACATCCTCAGGAATATAAAGGGGAGTCGTAAGGGATTCAACCAGCTTTGGGGACTCTTTTTTGATCAGTCCATAGAGTAACAATTCATTCACACCGTACGGTAATGGAGCTGTTGCACACCACGTGTACAAAGGATCTCCTCCAATCGCAATCGACACCGGCATTTTCTTACCGGCACGCTGATACTGATCGAAAAAGTGCGACGAATCTTTATGAATCTGCCAGTGCATCCCTAAATGATTGTTATCATAGACTTGCAAACGATACATTCCAAGATTGACCAAAGCACCGTCCAAACTCTGAGTATAAACCTGCCCCATCGTAATAAACGGTCCGCCGTCCTCTTCCCATGTCGTCAAAATCGGCAGATCATACAGATTCACTTCATTGCCCTGCTTCACAATCTCTTGGCAGCTGCCGCGTGTTTTGAGTTTTTTAGGGAAAATATCTTTCATGGCAAACAAATCGCCGAGCATTCCGATTTTTTCTTTGAACCCTTGCGGCGGTTTCATGTGGAGAAGCTTTTCGATTTCGCTGGCTACCCCTTCTACTTTGCGTCCAAAAAGAAGCTCGGTCCGGGCATAAGAACCAAAAAGATTCATAACAACCGGGGTTTCGAATGTTTTACCGCTTTTACGATCGATCGGGTGGGTAAAGAGAAGTGCTTTTCCTCCCCCCTCTTTTTTCACTTCAGCATAGGCTAGATGGGGAATCTCAAGATAAATATCTAAAGGGGTATCGATGACACGAAGTTCATCTTTGGATTTTAGCAGATCAATCGTTTTTTTTAATGTCACAGATTATCCCTTGTTCGCCATGACTTCAGCACGATGCAATAATTCCATTGCACCCTGAGAAATCAAACGCTCCGCCATCGCTTCACCGACACGTGAGAGATGCTCTTTTGATACTATGATTTCATCCCCCATCATTTCAGAGCCATCAGGCATACCGAGCGTTGAGCGGACGATGACTTCACCGTTGGGTTGAACCCGTGCACTCACACCGATCGGAACCTGACATCCACCGTTAAGGGTATCCACAAACCCGCGTTCAATCGTCGTTTCGATACGGCTGTTCTCATCTTCGAGGAATGACGCGATCTCCAAAACCCACGGCTCATTGACCGTCTCAATCCCAAGAGCCCCCTGCCCCATAGCCGGAAGCATCTCATCGAGGGAAATTGGATAAAAGTATTCTACTAAATCACTAAAGCCCAAACGGTTAATTCCTGCTGCGGCTAAGATAATCGCATCGAATTCACCCTCTTTGAGCTTACGGATACGGGTATCGACATTCCCGCGTAAATCTTTGATCACCAGATCAGGACGCTGCTTTACAAGCTGCATACGGCGGCGCAATGAAGAAGTACCCACAACCGCACCCTGAGGCAATGAAGTAATATCAGGATATTTTTCACTGAGCATCGCATCACGGACATCTTCACGCAGAGTGATCGCCGAAAGCAATAACCCCTCCGGCATGAGGGTAGGAACGTCTTTCAGTGAATGAACCGCCATTTGTGCCTCACCGCGAAGCATCGACTCTTCGATCTCTTTAAGAAACAGCCCTTTTCCTCCGATTTTTGCCAAAGGTACATCCAAAATCTTATCCCCTGAAGTAATAATAATTTTCAGTTCTACCTCGACATCACTGAAATTCGATTCAATAACCGATTTAATATGATTCGATTGCCAAAGGGCAAGTTTGCTTCCACGTGTTGCGATGGTGAGTTTTTTCATGTATTACTTAACCTTAATCTCTTTGTATTTATTTTTTGAAGTGTCTTTCTGTCCGTTGAAAAAGACGGTCGGTGTTCCGGCTACCATCATTGTTTGTGCTACTTGTTGGTCAAATTCGAATTGTTTGACTACCGAGGAACGTCGAATATCATTCACACCGATTTTTGTTCCAAAAGTTTTATTAAACGCATTTAGAATCTTTTGCTCATCTTTTTCATTGGCATTAATATCTACGTTATAAAGCTTTAAGACTGCATCTTTAGTGCCGTTTTGTTCTGCCGCTATTGCCGCTTTTGTCAACGTTACAGCTGCAGGATGGAGACCGGAAAGAGGGAAATGATAATAATAAACGGCAAACGTTTTGGGAAATTTTTCCATATAAGAGAGTGCTTCAGGGACATAACGACGGCAAAACGGACAAAGTGGATCGGAGAAAATCGCTATTTTATGCGTTGCATTTGCATCACCGCTGATGCGATTGGCAGCGGTATAAAACGCATTGTTAAAATCAGGGGCAACGATATCGTTATAACGCTCACCTGTTTTAAGATTAACCAGTTCGGGTGCGATAATATTGCCATTAACAAAATAGGTCCCGTTTTGATTGATACGTCGAGTTTCACTGCCTTGTTTTACATCAGCCTCAATCGTAACAAAATAGGCTTGCCATCCGCTTACCGCAGCAAGATTTTTTTTACCATTAACCTCAATCTGTAAATTGGTAACATTAGGATTTCCCCCTATTCCCTTTTTCAAAAATGAGACAACTTCAGCGTCGGTCGCTCCAAAAAGGCTAGCGGAGAGCAGGAGTATCGTCGATAATTTCGGCATCAATGACATGGTCATCCTTTTGTGTGGTGTAAGTGTGGTTTTCTGGAGAATATTTTCGCGTAAAACGGTTAATGATTAGTACTCCTATGAGGGAAAACTGCATTAAAACACCGATGATATCGCATAAAAATCCAGGGAGAATAAGGAGAATTGCTCCAAATAAGCCCATTAAATTGCGGTTAGAGAACCCTTGCATATCAATCTGGCGCGTACGGAGGGCATCGAGATTTTCACTCAGGGTATGGCGAAAATTCATTAAGATAAAAATGCCTAAAAATGCGCTTCCGACAATCTCAAAAAAAGTAGCCAATCCACCGATATGTGAAGCAATCTCAATCGTGAGGGTCACTTCCAAAAAAAGGTAGATCAGGAAATAAATCATTGGATGAGTTCCTCAATTTTACTGAGGACATCCGCCGCATTCACGGTAATCATTTCGCGGGTTGCACGTACCATAATCTGAACCGAACCGTTATCAAGTTCTTTTCCGACGACAACAGTGAACGGGAACCCGATCAATTCCGCATCCGACATTTTAAATCCGAAACGCTCTTTACGATCATCCAGCATTGTCTCGATTCCACGTGCTTGCAATGAAGCATAAAGCTCTTCGCCATACGCCATGTGCGCTTCTTCTTTGATATTAGAAACCATCACATTCACCGTATACGGAGCTGTTGCCTGGGTCCAGATACACCCTTTTTCATCATGGTGCTGTTCGATCACGGCAGCAACGAGACGGCTGACACCCATCCCATACGTTCCCATAATAAAGGGTTGAGAACGCCCGTTTTCATCCAAAAACTCCGCTTTGAGCGGTGCGGAGTAAACGGTCCCGAGTTTAAAAATATGTCCTACTTCAATCCCTTTCGTATGGAGAATCTTCCCTCCGCAGTGAGGACATCCATCCCCCTCTTGTACGCTTGCGAGATCGGCGAAATGAGCTTCGTTCATTACACTCAAATCAACGCCGACGAAATGGTAATCTACGTCATTCGCACCGCAAATCATTGTGGTTGCACCCCGCGTGTCATTATCCATGACAATACGGATCTTGTCTTGATCCAACGGTCCGATAAATCCCGGAACCAATCCGATTTCGATCAATTCTGCCTCGGTAGCATCGACCAAATCAATTGCAGCAACACTGTTACGTGCTTTTACCTCTTGGAGTTCATCACATCCTCGGATAAAGAAACAAACCAGTTCACTCCCCTCGGTATACACCGCACGTTGTACTACCGCTTTGAGGGTATAGTAAGGATCGACATGGAAGAAATTGCTCAAATCTTCGATCGATTTGATATCCGGTGTTTTAAAACGGGCAAAATCGGCGCTCGGCGCTTCAGGGATAATACTTCGCGGTGCTCGGCGAGCGGCTTCGACATTCGCACCGTATTCACACGTATCACACACAGCGAGAGTATCTTCACCGCTTCCGGCTAACACCATCAGCTCTTTTGAACCCGTACCGCCGATGGCTCCGCTGTCGGCTTCAACAATACGAAACTCCAAACCTAAACGCTCCAAAATACGTTTGTATGCCGCTTCCATCGCATCGAATTCACGATCCAAATCTTCCGTACTGGAGTGAAAGCTGTAGCCGTCTTTCATCACAAATTCACGTCCGCGCATTAACCCGAATCTCGGACGCGCTTCATCACGGAATTTCGTTTTGATTTGATAAAGATTAATCGGGAGTTGTTTGTAACTATTAACTCGGTTACGGACAATGTTTACCATCATCTCTTCATGGGTCGGTCCAAGGACAAAAAGGTTCTCTTTACGGTCACGAAAACGGAGGAGCTCTTTGCCGAATTTTTCAATCCGTCCGCTCTCTTCCCATAGCTCTGCAGGGGTGACAAAACTAAGATCAACCTCTTGGGCATCGCATGAGGCCATCTCTTCGTTAATAATGTTTTCGATTTTACGAAGTACCCGTTTTCCCATAGGTAAAAAATTATACAATCCTGCAGCTACCTGCGTGACAAATCCGGCGCGTGAGAGAAAGATATGGCTCGGGAGTTGAGCATCTTTCGGCGCTTCTTTGGTGGTTGGGATATAGGCTTTACTAAAACGCATTATTTTCCTTTAGGGTAATAGGTACAGGAGTTTTGAGATAAATCATCTCCCTCTTCCTGGTTCATTAAAAAACTCATCGATTCGATCAGAGCATCAACACGCATCGGATCGGAACCATCACGCATCCGTTCGGCAAACGGGTGTAAAAACCGCTTTAACGCCTGAAGAGTTGCTTTGTGGACGGCTTGCTCATACTCTTTAGGGATATAGCCATTTTCGAGTACGCGCGTCGATTCTTGAAATGCGGCATCGGAAGCTCTGAGATACATATTTTTGATCAACGGCTCAACCGAGAGAGTTTTAAGCCATTCGAAAAAACCGATCACATGACGACGGATGATAACGTAAGAGAGTTTCGCTTCATCTTCACGCAAAGCAATATTTTCTGAGACAATCTCTTTGAGATCATCCACATAAAAAAGACGAATCGACCAAAGATCGCTATCGCATTCGATATCTCTCGGAACTGCCATATCGAACCAATATCGATCAAACGGAGTCGGTTTAATCATCTCGTCGGTAATAATAGGGGTCAATGACCCTGTAGCAGTAAAGAGAAGCTCGTTTTCATTAATCGCATAAGCGATTTCATCATACGATCGTACGCGTGCATTGCACTCCCGTGCTATCGCTTCGGCTTTCTCGAACGTGCGATTCATCACCGTCACATCGACCCCTTGGGCACTAAGATGTTTACAGGTAATCACCGACATCTCGCCCGAACCGATCACGAGCGCTTTTTTATCCCTTACCTCTCCAACCGATTCTTTGACTTTCGCGATCGCAACACTCGCAACCGAAACCGGTTTAGAGGAGATATTGGTCGCATTGCGTACCTCAGCGGCACATTTAAACGCATAGCTCATTGCACGAGCAATCTTTTGGGCAGAATACCCGTTGTCCTGAGAGAGTTTAAAGGCATCTTTGAGCTGTCCGGAGATTTGTGTCTCTCCCACAACCATTGAGTCAAGCGAACTGGCAACACTAAAAAGGTGGTGAATCCCCCCTTCATCATCGAAAATATCGGCCCGTTCGTGCAGCTCGTGTGCAGTGAGTCCTGAATGTTTGGCTAAAAGAGAAAACAGTGTCTCTGTTGCCGCCTCTGTATCGTTACAACTGCAGAAAATTTCAACACGATTACAGGTGGAAAGAACCATCGATTCACTGATACAAAGGGTTGCATTGAGTTGCTTCATAGCATTTAATTGCGCCGTTTCATCCACAAAAGCAAGCTTCTCCCGTATCCCAAGCGTCGAGTTTTTGTGCGAAAAGCTAACAATCAAATAGTGCATTAATGACTTCTTTTGATGACGGTTTCGATGATGGAACGCAAGGCGATATCATCTCCGATAGCACCGATCGCTTCCTCACATAATGCGCTGGCATGTGCGTAGGAGCTCTCAATAATTTTGAATTCATCCATTTTAGAGCGAATCCATTTTTTCTCATTTTCATCCAGAACTTTAGCATGATTGCTGATAAGCCGCTGCTTTTCATTTTCATCGAGACGCTCATACAAATCGATATAAGGGAGTGTCACTTTCCCCTCAGAAAAATCGTTGAGTGAAGGTTTCCCCAGAGTCGCTTCATCGGCAGTAATATCGAGAATATCATCGACAATTTGAAATGCCAACCCCAAGTTTTTCCCGTACGTTGCATGCGCTTCATGATCTTTACCGACCAATACCGCCGCACTGTAAGCACACGCTTCGATCAAGGTAGCCGTTTTGAGATAAAGCATTTTAAGGTAGAGTGCACGATCGGTATTGAAACTCGCCGCCATCCCTACGTCCATCATCTCTCCGATCGAGAGACGGGTAACCGATTCGGCAACAGCTCGGGAAATACGGGGATCAAACGATGTCAATTCACTAAACGCTTTAGAATAAAGGATATCACCGAGCATAATAGCCGTTTTAGATCCCTCCGTGGCATTCACCGAAGGTGTTCCTCGACGCAGTTGTGCCTCATCGATAACATCATCATGGAGCAGACTCGCCGCATGGATCAACTCAACGATCGCTCCCAGCAAAGGGGCACTCGGATCGGATGGGGCAATGGTCAAAATAAGACGCGCACGAAGACGTTTACCACCGGAGAGCTTTTGGAACAATTCTGTGGCATGAGGATAATCAACCTCATCAATCAAACGTGCAATAATGGTTTCTACGGTTTCCAACATTCCTATCATCACTTCTTAGTTAAATAATCCAGCACAATTCGCTTCTCTTTATCAATCAGAAAAAGATCCATCTGTGCCGTTGCATTAGCTTCGTCAAATTTTTTAAACACGACAACGACATACGGGACATCTTTTTGACTCCGCTTAGGAGGTAAAAGACGTTTACGAAAACTTTGATTGGCATGTCCGGTATACAACATATGCTGTCCGACAAACCGATCAAAACTCTCATGCACGACTAACGCTTTGTCCGTATAGAGAGTCCACCTGAAATTGAGTACCCTCTCTTGCCCCTCACTCTTAACGAGCACTTTAACCAACTCATCTTTTTTGAGGGCAAAGCTTTTTGTCTCTCTCCAAGCGGCCGCATCCAAAAGGCTCAACACACCAACGAGTAAAAATATGAAAATACGGCTCATACAAACTCATTTCTGAAAATTTTGGAACGTACGATTTCTATCTTTAAGGCAGATTATACATCGACTCGGCATAGGATCAATTTAAGTCGGTGATTATACCACCACAATTCTTAGGTGTATGAAAAATGAAGGAGATCTAAAAAAAAGAGCTATTTTTAAAAAAGGGTATCCAAAACCTGATTTTTGTATTTCATTGTTTCGACTTTTGCTTTAATCAGTCGATTTTCTTCTTTTAATGCATCATGTTCATGACTGAGTGTTGAGATTTCGCGGCTTTTAAAATAGATTTGTGTATTGATAAATATTTTCGGAAACACCAACATCAAGATTAGAAAAATCCCCACAAATACATTTCGTAAGAAAATCGGTCCCATCGAATCATCAGGGCTGATAATCTGCTGCGTCTCTTCTAAGATATCGTGTTTTTCACTCATCGTATCAATCTCTTCGTATTTCAAATATTCGCAGTTTCGCACTACGGCTTCTGGAATTTGCCCGTAATTCATCATCCTGAGCGCTCAGCGGTTTTTTCGTAATAATTTTGCCGATCGCATTTTTATTGCCACAGGTGCATCGCATCGCATCATCAGGACAAATACAATTTTTTGCCCATTTACTGAACCGGTTTTTCACAATACGGTCTTCAAGTGAATGAAACGTGATGATCGCAACGCGCAGATGCTTAATAGCCGAAGATTCAATCGCATCGAGCAAACGGGTCAATTCACCCAGTTCATCGTTGACTTCAATCCGAATCGCCTGCATCACCAGTGTTGAGGGGTGGATTTTTTTACCCTTCGGCATCAGATGAAAAATTGCGTTGGAGAGTTCTTTTGCAGAATTAAACGGGCGACGCTGAACAATCACTTCCGCCACTTTACGGGAGTTGGTCACTTCACCGTATTCTCGCAGTATGGTTTCCAATGCACTTTGCGAATATTCATTA